>CBCTLT010000009.1:0-12774 GCA_965147785.1 uncultured Oscillospiraceae bacterium | reverse complement strand
CCGCACAAAGGGCAGACCGGTGATGACGCTGATAAGAGCTGCAAAGAGTCCGCCGGCCAGAATGGTCACCACGGGAGGCAGGCCAAAATTTTTAGCCAGAATACCGCCGAAGTAGGCACCCAATGCGATAAAGCTGCCATGGGCAAAGGTCAGGTTGCCGGAAAGGCTGATGGTCCGCAGACTGACGGAACCGATCACCTTATAGAGCACCATAATGAGGACGCCAATCCAGTAGCTGGTGTTCAGAAAGATCGGGAGAATCAGAAAGATCAAAAGCAGGACCCCGTAGGGAATCCCTTTTTTCACTTGAAGCTTCGTGTTGGAATTCATCTGCACACCTCCTCACATCTCATGCCCGAAGAATCCCTTGGGCCGAATGAGCAGCAGGATGACAATCGCAGAGCACGCAATGGCAGACGCTGTGTAGCTGTCCCAGATGATGGGGCAGACAGAATCCAGCAGCGCCATAATGAATCCGGTGATAATGATACCGTTCATGGATCCTGCGCCAGCCAGCATCACCAGCATCAGAATGCGCACGTTGATATTGTCGCCCATATTAGAGCTGACCTGCTGGTAGGCCCCCATCAGGGACCCGGCCACGGCTGCCAGCGCAAAGCCCATGCCGCACACCAGCATACTGACCTTGTTGACCTGGATGCCCTGGAGCGCAGCCCCAAGACGATCCTGGGAAATGGCCTCCATCTGCATACCCAGCTTGGTCCGGTAAACAATGAACAGTGTAATGAGCAGCAGTACCAGTCCGATGGCGAAGGTCACCAACTTTTCGTTGGTGATCATCATAAAGCCCAGATCCACGCTTCCCTCGGCATAGGAGGGAATGGAAATGGTCTGAGAGCCGGAGATCTGAACCGCCAGTTGTTGAAGCATGGTCATAATCGCCACCGAAACCATAACCACGCGGTCAAATTCTTTTTGAAATGGTCGGAAGCAGAATCGTTCCATCAGCACGCCCACCAGGGCCATAATGACCGTAGCCAACAGCAGTGCAACCCAGTTACTCATACCGGCCTTATCGCAAAGATAATAAGTGATGTAAGCCGCCGCCATATAAAAGGCGCCGTGGGCCAGGTTGATGGAGCCCAACATATTAAAAATAAAGGCAAATCCCAAGGAGGCCAATATATACATAGAGGCCAAAACCAGGGCGTTGACGACAATATTAGGAATTACTCCCAATGTCTTCACCTCTCCTTTCATACCGCCCGAAGACGGAAAATCTCAACAAGGAAACCAAGGCACAAGCTTTTGGCCTGCGCCTTGGTTTCACCATGACTCACTCAGGAGCTGCTTTTACATCAGCTCCTTTGGAGGGGAACGCAGGCAACGTTAAGGAGCGACGCAGTCATAGGTGCCCATATATACGACCTGACCGTTCTCTGCCTTCAGCGCATGGCTGGGATGGGCAATCAGATGGGCCACACCGAAGGTCTCCTCGCCGCACTTGACACCGGTGCCGAAGAGCGTTTCGATGGTGTCGATAGAATCAAAGTAGCTGCGGACGGCCTCCACATCGGTGGAACCGGCGCCCTGCATCAGCTGCAGCAGGTTGTACAGGTTATCCATGCAAGCACCGTTCCAGGCCTGGGCATTGTCCTCACCATAGGTCTCCACAAACAGCTTGTAGAGCTCATTGAAGGTCTCGGTGTTGTTTTCGGGGGTAGCAATGTCGGAACCAAAGGTGAAGGCGCCGGACAGATCGTTGAGGCCAGAGCCAGCGATCAGAGCGCTGGGGCTCAGGGTAATAACCGCTGCACAGAGCATATCGGAGCCAGCGGAGCGAATCTCCTTGAGCAGACCGGCAATGTTATCGGGCGTGCCGTTGCCAATGAAGCAATCTGCACCGGTGTTGACCACTTTCAGGGCAATGGAAGAGAAATCGGTGGTCTCGCCGTCATAGACAATGAATGCATCATTGTATTCGATGCCCACACGCTTGCAGGCCTCTTCTACCAGAGCCGCCTGCTCTTCGTTGACGCCGTTGTCGTCACAGACATAAACCACGGATTTGACTTCAGGATACTGGTCCTTAATAACATCCAGAGCCGTAGAGTACTGGGAAGTACAAGCATTGGAGAAGGAGTAGGAATACTTGGTCTCCGCATTCATCACGTTGTGGTTCATGTTGTTCTGAGCCATAACATTCATGACGCCGGCATTTTCAAAGATGTCAATGGCACCTTCTACCCAGAAGTCATTGGTCTCGATGACATACTTGATGCCCTGGTCCACCAGGCGCTGGGCTGCGGAACGGATACCCTCGGCATCAGAGCCGCCGTCCTCTACCACCAGCTCCAGGGTGTACTTGGTGCCACCAATGTCAATGCCACCCTGATCGTTATAGTATTTGCACAGGGTTTCCATCTCGATCTGGTTGTTGTAGTCGATGGACGCAAACCAGCCGGTGGTATTGATCAGCGCGCCGATCTTCAGCACATTGCCGCTGGTTGAGGCGGCCTCTGTGGCGCTGTCGGCTGCTGCCGTCTGCGTCGAATCCTCCGGCGCAGCGCTGGTCTCTGCCGTGCTCTCAGCGGTACCGCAGGCTGCCATAGACAGCACCATGGCACAGGCCAAAAGCAAAGCAATCAATTTCTTTTTCATATAGTTCTTCCTTTCTATATAAATATAAGTCTACGTCTCGATGGATTCGGACGTGGAACTCCAAAATAGACGCCCACACTTGAAATCATGGTACTGCCTATATATAATAGGATTGCCGTGAATTTCTCCTGGGTTGCATATACATATTTCTCACCTTCTGTTCGATCTGTGCAATAAAATGTTTTATAACCATCTATATGACAACCAGATATTATCATATTGTTAATTTTCCGTCAATGTAATTCATAAATAAATAATATATTTGATTTTTGTGGAGAATCACAAGGATGTTTCGTAAGCAAATTAGTTATATTCACTTTAAAAATTCTACTTTTTTGTTTATTTTAGGTATGGAGGCATGATTATGGAGCATATTGAGGAAGGTATGGTTTTTGACATCCAAAAGGATCCCTACAATTATGTCATGAAGGTTGTCTTTTGCCGCTGGAAACCCTTTATCCTCCAGGCCATGGATACCGATCAGGTTACGAATTTTTCCCGGTTCTGCAAACAGCTTCCCATCACCCAGAAGGTTCTGACCCAGAATCTCAAAGCTCTGGAGCAGGACGGTCTTGTGGTGCGCACAGTGATCCCCGACACGCCTCCCCGAACCGAATACCGGTTGACGGAACGGGGCAAGTCTTTGATCCCACTTTTGGATGCAGTATATGATTGGGGCTGGCACGTCATGAAGGAGGAAGGCCTGCCCATCGACACCCTGGGAGAAATGTGGCATGGTTATCGGGAAAAAGAGAATAATTTGATGTATCATCCTTTTCAGCATAAAGGCAGGAAGTTACCTTGAGGTAACTTCCTTACTTTTTTGTGCCTTCTTCACAAAAAAATAAAAGTGTGATACCCTGAAAGTACCAAGAGCTACAATAGAAAGGATGATTATGTAATGGCCTGCACCAAATATCCACATATGTTTGAGCCCATGACCATCAAGGGCGTCACCTTTAAAAACCGCGTGTTCTGCTCCCCCATTACCACCAACCGTATTGTTGACCATGGATATCCTACCCCTGAAGGCATCGACGTCTATGAGACAAAAGCTCGGGGTGGCTTTGCGCTGGTGACCCTGACCGAATCCTTCATCGATCATGATCGTTCCTGGCGGCATGAGCATGGACTGAACCTGTGGGAAAACCCCATGTCCACCTTCCATATGGAGTCCATCATGACCCTGACCGAGGCCATCAAGGCCCACGGCGCTGTGGCCTCCATCCAGCTCAACCATGTGGGCGCCATGAACCATCCCGACACCATTTCCAGTGGTCGGAATCCCATTGGCCCCTCCGCTTTCGTCCGGGAGGACGGCGTTCAGGTGGAGGAGATGACGGTGGAGATGATGGAAGAGACCGCCGCACAGTGGGCCGAGGTGGCCTGGGTAGCCAAGTCCCTGGGCTTCCAGATGATCAATCTCCACGGCGCCCACGGATGGCTCCTCAACCAGTTCATTTCTCCCAGGTTCAACCATCGCACCGACGAGTACGGCGGCTCCATGGAAAACCGTGCCCGGTTCCCCATCATGGTATGTAAGAAGATTAAAGAGGTCTGCGGCGACGACTTCCTCATCGAATACCGCATGTCCGGCTCCGAGCGGATTGAGGGTGGCATGACCCTGGAGGACGGTATCGAATTTGCAAAGATTATTCAGGATTATGTGGACCTCATCCATGTGACCTCCGGCGTATATCAGGACCACGTCAACACCAAGGCCTTCTCCTCCATGTTCGACAAACACGGCTGCAACCTGGATCTGGCCGAAGCCATCAAGAAGCACGTCCATGTTCCCGTGGTGGCTGTAGGCGGCTTTAATGCTCCCGAACAGATTGAAGAGGCGCTGGCCAAGGGACAGTGCGACTTTGTGGCCATGGGCCGGCAGCAGTTTGCTGATCCTGAGTTTGTCAACAAGGCACTGACAGGCCGTGAGGACCAGATTGCTCCCTGTCTCCGCTGCTCCTGCTTCAATCCCCTCGCCTCCGATCCCGGCGCCCGTCCCATTCCTGAGCTCTGGCACTGCGCCGTCAATCCCTGGGGTCAGCGGGAACTGCGTTGGAGAAACGCCCCCAAGCCCAAGGGCAAGCGGAAGGTTCTGGTGATCGGCGGCGGCGTCTCCGGTATGTACGCAGCCCTGACTGCGGCAGAACGGGGCCATGACGTAACGCTGGTGGAAAAGGAGAACAAGCTGGGCGGACTGCTGTGGTTTACCGAAGTTGATTGAGACAAGGAGTCTCTGCTGCGGTTCCGTGATAGCCTCATCGCCCGCTGCAAGTACAACGGCGTCCATATTATGCTCAATACCGAGGCCACCCGGGAGATGATCGCCTCCTTTGCCCCCGATGCAGTCATCTGCGCTGTTGGTTCCCATCCCTTTGTGCCCCCCATCCCCGGCGTGGAGAATGCGGAACATGCCGTGGAAGCTTACAAGGACATCGAAAAGCTCAAGGGCAAAAAGGTAGTCATCATCGGCGGCGGCGCCATTGGCTGCGAGTCCGGCTACTTCTTTGCCAGCGAATGCGGTGCCAAGGTACAGATTCTGGAGATGCGGGATGAGATGTGCAAGGACTCCTATCCCTCTCAGCGGGCTGCCCTGCTGCCCCGGATGGACAAGGCCGGCATGATCCTGGACTGCTCCGTCACCACCAAGGAGATTCTGCCCAATGGCGTCAAGTTCCTGGACAAGGACGGTAAGGAGCAGTTTGCCGAAGCAGATTATGTCTACTACTGCTGCGGCAACCGTTCCAACGACGATATTGTCAATTCTCTCAAGGGCGAGTGCCCCTGGTTTGTGGTCACTGGCGACGCCCTTCGTGCGAGAACCGTGAAGCAGGCCACTTACGAGGGCTTCTGCGCCGCCATGGATATTCTCTGATTATTGCACATACTTTGTTACCCATTTCCAACTCCCCATAGAAGCGCCAGCCCGGAAACCGTTGTTCGGTTTCCGGGCTGGTTCTTCTTATGCAATCCCGCAGCAGGTGCAAACCCACGCGACGAAATTGGTTGCAGCATCTCCCGTCCGTTCGGCCATAGTGTGTCCCTGACCCCAGACCATTTCAAAGTCCACGTCCGAAACCCCTTCGCAGGACTCCAGTGCCAACGCCAGATTCATCTCCACCGTTAACGCCGTATCCCCCTGGGTAATGCCGGAGTGGATCCGCCAGTGCTCCGCTACATTGGAACTGCCGCATCCCTCGTAGTAATCCGTCAAGTAATACATGGGATTGTACATATTCTGTCTGGTGACCGAATCATTTCCCATGGCGTCCACGCTCTCCAGATATTCCTGGTAGGCTTCTACGTAAGCCGGGTCCCAATCGGCATAGGCGCTATATTTCTCCTGGTTTTCCTCCAACAGTTCCGCCATGGCAACATCAAAGTGCAGAGCATCGTTGGCAGCATCTCCAAAGACATAATTCTCCGCCTGTCCCCTGGCCAGATCATCAAAGGCTCCCACGCTCTTGGTGGCATTCTTGACATGCTGCGCAAAGGCCTCCACACTGGTGATTGTGGCCGTATTGGTTTCGGCATCATATTCCACCCACTGTCCATCGGCGTTGAGAGACGCAATATAATCCTCAGGGGTTTCATAGGTCTCCGCTTCCGTGGTTTCATTGCCCATGGGTCCGGGCAGGCCTCCAGCAGGTGGTTCCATGGAAGGCCCCCCTCCCCCAAAACCGCCGTCCGCCATAAAGCTTCCGCCGGAGGTATAGGGGAACTCTGTGTCCGCCAGGAAGTTATTCAGCGAACGCTCAATCTCCGAAACCATATAGTCGTAGTAGCTGCCGGCAGCATAAACGCCCGTCTCCGTTTCGGTCAGCGTCAGGGGATTTCCCTCCCCGTCCTGAAGTCCCAGGTCGTTGATATATTCCCCATAGGCTGCCGCCAGATCCTGGGACAGTGCAGAGGTCCAGGTATCGGATGCCCGGGTCCCAGTGTCCATGTACTGTCCCATATTCCATTCATAGGCCTCGTCCGCATAATCCAGGGATGTAATAGGACACCAGCACCTGGCACCGCAGATGGCGTCGCTGATATAATTGCCGTCGGCGTCATACATGGCCGCACCGATAGAGGCCAGATAATCAAAGTAGAGCGTACTGTCACCGCTGGCCCCCAGTACTGCGCTCTGGGCTCCGCCGCCACTGTGACCAAAGGAGAAGATGCGATCTGTATCGCCAGGAATCAGCTCCTGATTAAACCGCAGAAACCGGACGGCCGCTTTCAGATCTACCACACCCCAGGGAGCACCGCCATTGTAAGCCAGGGATCCATCCTGATTGTAGCCGTTGTTCCGACCACGGCAGCCGGCGTAGAAATAGATGAACCCAGCATCCAAATATTCTCCGATACCGCTGTAATAATAGCCTGTGGGGGATGCCTGAGCGGAATATCCGGCTGTGTTCACCGGCATGACCATGGGCGCATTTTCCGCTGTGAAATTGCCTACTTCCGCTGTGGTATTCAGCGTGCAGGTATATGTGCCGTCCCCATTGTCCACAGCATCCAAATAATCTCCCGGAACATAGATCCCCAGCGTCTCATAGTCCAACGTCTCCGGCTCAGCACAGTACGCTACACCATATTGGTAGTATACACGGTTTTCTTCATCGTATTGCCAAGCTGTATTGTCAAAGGTCAGGGCTGCAAAATCCACGTCATAGGACGCCACGGCCTGCTGAAGGGCTTCCTCAGATACGCCTGCTTGTGTCTGCTCTTCCATAGAGGAACCCGCTTCCTCCACAGTGCTGATCTCTTCATCTACTTGAGAGGCTTCTTCCATGTCCGGTGTTTCTTCCGAAGCAGCCTCTTCCACCGCCGGCTCCGGCGACTGATTTTGTACGCTTTGCGTTTGTTCTTCTCCGCATCCTGCCAGTCCCAGGCACAGTGCCAGCAGCAATGCAAGAAATCGTTTTGTTTTCATATTGTCGTGCCTCCTTTTACGGAGCCATTATATCAAATTGGAAATTATACACCAATTCTGATTGAGCCGAAACTCATTCCAAACTGGAATGATCTCCTGCTGTACGACAAAAAGCGGCGCAATTCTGCGCCGCTTTCCAATATTATTGATCCGTTTTGACCCACATGGCCCGGATGGCGTTGAGCACCGCCAACACCATCACACCCACATCGGCAAATATGGCCGTCCACATATTGGCCAGACCAAACGCACCCAGGAGCAGACAAAGGGCCTTGATTCCCAGGGCAAAGGCGATGTTTTCGTAGACGATCCGCATGCACTTTCGAGAAATGGCAATGGCCTGGGGGATTTTTCCCGGATTGTCGTCCATCAGTACCACATCCGCCGCCTCAATGGCTGCGTCGGACCCCATCGCCCCCATGGCGATGCCACTATCCGCCCGTGAGAGCACCGGAGCATCGTTGATCCCGTCCCCTACAAAGGCCACCTTCCCGCTGCCACCATAACGCTCCAGCAGTTCCTCCACCTTTTGCACTTTATCTCCCGGCAGCAGCTCGAAAAACACCTCGTCCATCTTCAGCACCGACGCCACCGCTTTCGCCGCCTTTTCCCGGTCTCCCGTCAGCATCACCAGACGGTCCACACCGGAATCCCGCAGTTTTTGGAGAGCTTCTGCCGCGTTGGGCTTCAGTTCATCGGAAATTACGATATGCCCCGCGTAAGTACGGTCCAACGCCACATGTAAAATTGTGCCGGAACTGGAGCAGGACACATAGGGAACCCCCAGCCGTTCCATCAATCCGCCGTTGCCCACGGCCACTTCCCTGCCGTCCACCAGGGCCACCACGCCGTTGCCGCCAAACTCCCGTACCTCCTGGACTCGGCTCCGGTCCACCGGCTTCCCATAGGCCCGCAGTACGCTTTTTCCAATGGGATGGGAGGAGGCGCACTCCGCCATCGCCGCATACTCCAGCAGAACCGCCTGCTCCAGTGTATTGTGATGGACGCCCTCTACGGCAAAAGTCCCCTGGGTCAGGGTGCCGGTTTTGTCAAAAACCATGGTTTTGGTCTTGGACAGGGCCTCCAAATAGTTGGACCCTTTGATCAAAACACCGGCCTTTCCTGCGCCCCCCAGTCCCGCAAAAAAGCTCAGGGGAATGCTGATCACCAGCGCGCAGGGACAGCTGATCACTAGGAAGGTTAGAGCCCGATAGAGCCAGATATGCCACGAGCCATGATCCCCCAGCAGCATCTGTACAATGGGTGGCACCAGGGCCAACAGCAGCGCCGCACCGCACACCAGGGGCGTATACACCCGGGCAAACCGGGAGATAAACTGCTCCGACCTGGACTTTTTGGAACTGGCATTCTCCACCAGCTCCAGAATCTTTGCCACGGTAGATTCTTCATAGACCTTCGTGGTGCGCATTTTCAGCAGCCCCGTCATATTGATGCAGCCGCTGATCAAACCGTCACCCGGCCCCACCTCCCGGGGTAGACTCTCCCCGGTCAAGGCGCTGGTGTTGACCGAGGACATCCCCTCCAGCACCACGCCATCCATAGGGACCTTCTCCCCAGGTTGGATGACCAATATCTCTCCCAATGCCACCTGTTCCGGGTCCACTCGCTCCATTTGGTCCCCGCGCATCACATTGGCATAGTCCGGACGTATGTCCATCAGCGCGCTGATATTCTTTCTGCTTTTCCCCACAGCGCAGCTTTGGAACAATTCCCCGATCTGGTAGAACAGCATCACCGCCACAGCTTCGTTATAATCTCCGCTTTTTTCATAAACCGCCAGCAGAATCGCTCCCAGGGTCGCCACCGCCATGAGGAAGTTCTCATCCAGTACTCTTCCATTCCGAAGCCCACGAAAGGCCTTCCGCAAAATGTCATAACCAATGAGAAGATAGCAGCCCAGGAACAGCACCATGCGAGGTATGCCGGAAAGGGGCAAAAGATTGAGCGCCACCAGCATTCCTGCTGCCAAAATAATGCGCGCCAATACCCGCTTTTGTCTTCGGTTCATGCAATCCTCCTCCTTTTTCCTGCTTTATTTTCTCCATCAAAGAAAGATCTCGCAGTCATCTTCCACCTTTTTGCAGTTCTTCCGCACCACCTGCATCACCTTGGAGGGATCTTGATCCGGCAAAAAATCCACGGTCATCTTCTGGGTCATAAAATTGACCACCGCCTCCCGAACTCCCGGGGTCTTTTTGGCCATCCGCTCCATCTCATTGGCGCAGTTGGCACAGTCTACTTCAATTCGATAAGTTTTTTTCACGGAAACCGCTCCCTTTCGTTTTAATAATTAAGTACTTGTTTAATCGTTATGGCCGTAGTATAATGGAAGCAACGCGTAAAGTCAATTCGGTTTCAAGGGATTCTTCCAAAAGGGCGAAACACATTTCTAAACGGGAGAATCCCTCCACCGAAAGGAGGACAAATCATGCAAATGCTTCCCCATCTTCACCCTGACAATCCCAAAGCCTCTCAGCTGCAACCGCTGTTGGAAAATACAGCGGATTTTCAGGTGGCCGCCGACCTGTTTAAGCAGCTTTCGGATTGCAGCCGGGTCCGGATTTTCTGGCTGCTGTGCCACTGCGAGGAGTGCGTGGTCAATCTGTCCGCCTTGGTGCATATGTCCCCGCCTGCTGTATCCCATCACCTACGGCAACTGAAGGCCAGCGGCCTGATCGTCAGCCACCGGGTGGGCAAAGAGGTCCATTATCGGGCTGCGGACACACCGCAGAGTCAACTGCTTCACCAGATGATCGAACTGACCATCGAAATCTCCTGTCCCAAATAGCATGGAGGCAAACCCATGAATCAACTTGATTACCAACAGGTCCGCAAGCTTTTGGCAGATGTCCCTGCCGGAGCCGTGCGTCAAACAACTTACAACCATCAAGGGCAAGAAGTCGCATTCTGTTTGGATGTCTTTCCCGATCAAAAGGATGCCGCCGGTAAATCGGAGCTGTATGAGCTCTATCCCGGCGTTACCCTCAGCTTTTTCTCCTGTCTGGCCCAGCAGACCGCCTGCACCCATCCATCCCAACCGGAGATTTTGGAATTCCATTACTGCCGGAAGGGTCCTGCGGGATGGCGTATGCAGGATGGGTCCACCATCTACCTCTCTGCCGGAGACTGTTCCATCCACACAAGAAGGCTTTGTGCCGGCTGTCAGATCACCTTTCCCAACGGATACTACCAGGGGCTGTCCCTCACCGTGGATCTCCAATGCTTCCCCCAGCACCTGCCGGAACTGCTCCGGGAAGCGGGTATCACCGGAACAGAAGTGTACCAAAAATATTGTCAGGCCGGACCATTCACCACCATTTCTGGGGACAAACAAGCCACGTCCATTTTCGAAGGATTTTTTGACCTTCCCCCTACCCTGTCGCTTGCCTATTACAAACTGAGGTTCCAGGAACTGTTGCTTTATCTTGATCGTGCCGACGGCTGCGTCCAGGAGCATCCGGTTCCCTACCGGCCGGATCAGATTGAGATTGCCCGGCAGATCCACGATCTGCTGACGGAGCATCTGGACCAGCGCATCACCATTGACGCCCTGTCCAGGCGGTTTTTGATGAACCCCTCCACCCTCAAGGCCCTGTTCAAGGCAGTCTACGGCAACTCCATCGCCAGGCATATCAAGGAACACCGGATGGAACGAGCTGCCTTGCTGCTGCGAGACACGTCCCTCAGCGTTGGACAGATTTCCGAAGCCGTGGGCTACGAGAGCCAAAGCAAATTTTCCGCAGAATTTCGAAAAACCTTCCAAATGCTTCCGACGGAGTATCGTCGTCTCCACAATTAACCTGTTTTCATGCAAAAAGCGCTCCCCCTGGGGTTTGTAACCCCAGAGGGAGCGCTGTTCCATTAACCAAGAATCATTCTGTCGTTGCTGAAATCCTCACCGCCGGAAGCCTCGTTGAATTTCTCCAACAGATCCTCCACCGTAAGCTTTTCCTTATCCGCGCCGCTGATGTCCAGAATGATATTGCCGTCCTTCATCATAATCAGCCGGTTGCCGTGGGCAATGGCGTCCCGCATATTGTGGGTGATCATCAGGGTAGTCAAGTGATCCCGGGCAATGATCTTTTCCGTGGCCTCCAGCACCTTGGCAGCGGTCTTGGGGTCCAGGGCCGCTGTATGCTCATCCAGCAGTAGCAGCTTAGGCTTCACCAGGCTGGCCATCAGCAGGGTCAGTGCCTGACGCTGTCCGCCGGAGAGGAGACCCACCCGGCTGGTCAACCGATCCTCCAGGCCCAGATCCAGGATCTTCAGCAGTTCCTTATACCGTTCCCGTTCCGCCCGGGTGATACCCTTCCGGAGAGAACGCCGCTTTCCCCGTCGCATGGCCAGCGCCAGGTTTTCCTCAATCTGCATGGTGGCGGCTGTTCCGGTCATGGGGTCCTGAAAGACTCGGCCGATATACTGGGCCCGCTTGTGTTCGGACAGTCTGGTCACATCCACCCCATCGATGGTAATAGTACCGGAATCCACCGGAAATACACCGGCCACCGCGTTGAGCATGGTGGATTTACCAGCGCCGTTGCCGCCGATGACCGTACAGAAATCCCCGTCGTTCAGGTGGAGGGACAGGCCGTTCAGGGCCACCTTCTCATTGACGGTACCGGCGTTGAATACCTTGACAATATGGTCGATGTTAAGCATGAACGCCGTCCCCCTTTCCCTGCTTAGCTTTTCCGGGCAGGTACTTCTTTTTCCAGTAAGGCACCGCCAGGAACAGGGCCACCACAAGGGCCGTCAGCAACTTCAGGTCATCGGTAGACAGGCCCAGCCGCAGCACAAACTGAATTACAATATAGTAGATGATGGCGCCAAAAATGGAAGCCAGCAGCTTCAGGGCAAAATTGTGGAAGATCCGCTCAAAGATCACCTCGCCGATGATCACTGCCGCCAGGCCAATGACAATGGCACCACGGCCCATATTGATGTCCGAGAAGCCCTGATACTGGCTCAGCAGCGCCCCTGCCAAGGCCACCAGGCCGTTGGAGATCATCAGGCCCACCACCTTGGTCACATTGGTATTGATGCCCTGGGCCCGGGACATATTCTGGTTGGAACCAGTAGCCCGCAGGGCACAGCCCACCTCGGTACCGAAGAACCAATAGAGCAGCGCAATAATGACCACGCAGAAAATCAGCAGCACAAAAATGGGATTGGTCAGGTTCATTTCCCGCACAAACCGGGAA
>CBCTLT010000008.1:0-13782 GCA_965147785.1 uncultured Oscillospiraceae bacterium | reverse complement strand
GGGACATGGTGAGCTTCTTGGCATCCTCAATGGCCATGAACCGCAGCAGAATGTGGGGCATACCAAAATATCCAAGGCCCCAAGCCAGTGTGGAAAAGATGGTCAGACCGTTATAGGAGGCAGCAGTACCGGTGGCTGCGTCGTAACCCTGGGTCAGGTTTAAATAGCCGGGCAGAGACTTCGCATTGTCCACCACTGCGTCCCAGCCGCCTGCCACATTGATGCCAAAGAACACCACCACAATCAGTGCCACCGTCATGACAATGGACTGGATCAGGTCCGTGGTAGAGGCCGCCAGGAAGCCGCCCAAGGCCGTATAAGCCACAATGACAATGGCGGAAATGATCATCGCCGTCAAATAGTCCACACCGAACAGGCTGGAAAACAGGGTTCCACAGGCGTTGAAGCCGGAAGCCGTATAGGGAATGAAGAATACGATGATAACCAGCGCCGCAATCAAAGAGAGAATATGCTTTTCATCCCGGAACCGTCTGGAGAAGAAATCCGGAATGGTCACAGCGCCGATATGCTGGGAATAGCGGCGAATCCGTTTTGCCACCACCAACCAGTTCACATAGGTGCCGATGGCCAAACCGATGGCGGTCCAGCTGGCCTCCGGCAATCCCGCCAGCAGTGCCACGCCGGGCAGGCCCATCAGCAACCAGGAGCTCATATCCGAAGCCTCGGCGCTCATGGCCGTGACGATGGGCCCCAGCTTTCTGCCGCCCAGATAAAAATCATCGGTGGATTTGTTCCGCTTGGAGCAAATCGCACCAATAATCACCATTGCGATCAGGTAAACCGCTATGGTCGCCATGATCAGAATACTTCTTGAATCCATGTAATATTGCCCCTTCCTTTTTCATAGGGCTATATTATACTATGACATTTTTTAGACTGCAATACAGAACAAAGTATATACGAAATCATAAACTAATACAGTTTTACATATATATTTTTTCTTCTTAATATCAGCAAAAATTTACTAGACTATAGTCTAAATATTATTTTAGACAAAAGCAAAACTTAATTTTTTAGATAACTCAAAAGCAGCTCCAACTGCTTGGTAGAGTACTGACTGAGGGAATAGTTTCCATCACAAATGCACCAATCGTAGAGCAATGCACGCTCCTGCAACGCATAGGTGCGCACCATCTCGTTGACGGATATATCCTGTCGCAATTCACCCCGCTGCTGCCCCTCCATACAAATTCGCCGCAGCAGCCGGAAATAATAGCGGTTATGATCCATCAAATGCTTTTTGCTGCTGGTCACCAGCTGAGTGGAGAGCAACCGTGCCAGCAGCTCCAGAGATACGGAGTTTTCTATCATAAAAAACAGCTCATGGTTCAAATAGATCAGCTTGTCAAAGCTGTTCATCTCCGCCGGCATGGTCTCCGTTAAGGCCTGATACTTCTCATCAAACAGGGTGGACAGAGAACTCAGCAGTGCGTCCTTCCCTGCAAAATAGTGATAAAAGGATCCTTTGGAGGTGCCGGAGCGTTCCACAATGTCATCCACCGTGGTGTCATCATACCCGTTTTCATAGAACAGCTCCCAGGCTGCCGCCACAATCCGGCTTCGGGTGTTTCTGACGTTTCGTTTTGCCATGGCAATCCCTCCTTGCCCGTCCATTATAGTATCTTCTTGCCCAAAATACAAGAATCCCACCGCCATACCCCCAGCAAAAAGCCTCCCCAAATTGGGGAGGCTTTTTGCCCATTCGGGGGAGTCCAACCCCGAATGAGAGGTGAAAGAAAGAAGGTAAACCAGCATTCGCCGGTGGAACGGGTATACAATATGTCCGCTTAATATCTCCGTAATATTCTTCACGAAATATTCACAGTTTGTGTTTTGAGTATAGCATTGCTTGTTGTTTCTGTCAATATCTTTGATGGAGTGCATCTGCATTTTTGACATTCTGCACAAATTTTAAATTCATTTTCCGCCAAAGTCAGCAGTCCCTGGGGCAAGATCCGGGGAATCTATTGATTTTATACCGCAAATATGGTAGTATGCAAACAAACTTACTGATACAGGAGGGATCCTATGGAAGCCGGCACCGCAAAAGAACGCATTGTGGGCCTTGATTTGATGAAAGTTCTGGGCCTGTATTTCGTCGTTCTCTACCACCTCACCTTCCGAAATCCTCTTGATGTGCTCCACGGCAGTTTTTTGACAGTAATCCCCTACGCCTTGACTACATTGATGAGCATCTGCGTCCCCTTGTTTATTACCGCCAGCGGTGCCCTGGCCCTCAGCAGGCCCATTGATCGACGCAACAACACTCTGCGTTGTCTGCATTTAATTCTGCTGATCCTGTTCTGGGTGATCGTCTCTCTGATGATCGTCTTTGCCCTGCGCAGGGAATGGCCCGGCCTTCGGGAGTTTTTGCAGATCGCCTCGGAACTGCGAGTTGGATACATCCAGCATCTGTGGTATCTCCCCACATTTCTGTTCTTGACCCTGCTGACGCCCGTTCTGTACGCCATGCGCTCAGGTCCCAAGCGAATTTACCACTATGGATTACTGCTGTTGTTTCTGTTTACGTTTGGAAACCTATTCCTCAATGATCTGGAGTATTTGCTCCGCTGGGCTCTAGGCAAAACAGGCCATACCGGCAGCCGTCAGTTCTTCTGGTATGTCAACTTCTTCGGCTACCACTACTGGTATTCGGTATTCTACTTAGCCTTAGGCGCCTATTTGGTGGAATACCGCCAGGTGTTCCAGCGGTATCGGGGCGCAGCTATCGTCGCCATCCCGGTCTGCATGGTATTTCTGACCCTGTTTGCTTTGGCCAGATCCCATGTTTACGGCTCTGTGTTTGATCCTGTATTTAACAATTACGGCAACGTTTTTACCCTGATTCTTACAGCCTCTGTCAGTCTGCTGCTGATGGGCTGGGAACCAAAAGGACTTTTGCGCAGAGGCGCTGCCTCTATGGCCTCCTGTTCCCTGGGAATTTATCTGATTCATTGGCTGCTCATTGAAGTTTTGTTGGACTTCGCACCTGACGTCGTGGATGCTGTTGCGCTAGCCCCCCTTACAGCCCTAGGCCTTTTGGCCATCAGTTGGGGACTCAGCTGGTGCTGCTTAAAGCTTCCCTATATTAAGAACCTTTTTACTGCCTCTCCCACCTGGATTCACGGGAAAAAAAGCACCAAGTTCAGTCGTCCTACATAAAATGCACCCCGGCTCCACAACTTTCGCTGTGGATCCGGGGTGCATTTTATACCTTTATTGATATTTATAGAAACCTTCCCCGGCATTGACGCCGGTTTTTCCCGCATCAATGTATTCTTTCAGTATCGCAGCAATTTTGGCTGCAATAGAATCAGAATTCTTTACCTCCGGATTCATAATGACAATATTATATGCTGTGGTGAGCCCAACAATATCCAGGATCCGGAAGGGTCCGGCAGGGGCTCCAGTGGCAGCCATCCAGGTGAGATCAATAGTCTCCGGATCCGCCACACCTTTGGCCAGAAGGGTTTGCGCCGCATTCAGGAAGGGGACCAGCATGGTATTGAGAATGTACCCCGGCTGCTCCTTTTTCAGCCGCAGGGGGATCATGCTGATCTCCTGGGCAAACTGGGCCACCGCCTCATAGGCCTGCGGATCGGTCCCATCGTGACCCATGATCTCCGCAGTGTTGTTCTTCCAGACCTCATTGGCAAAGTGCAGCGCCAGATATTTCTCCGGTCTGCCGGTATAATCCCGGAAAGTACTGGGCAGCATGGTAGAGGAATTGGTAGCAACTATGGTTTTTTCCGGCAGTACCGTTGCCAATTTTTTGTAAAATTCGATCTTGTCTTGGGGATTCTCTGCCACAGACTCGATCACCAGATCCGCATCCTTTACCGCTTCCGCCAAATCCGTCTCGTACCGAATCCCATCAAAGGCCGCCTGGGCTTGCTGCTTCAGCTGGTCCAATTTTTCCGGCGTCATATCCTTCAGTCCATCCACCAGACCTCTGGCGTAGAGGGCTGTCTCCGATCCGCATCCAGCTTTCATGGCCTCCAGGGTGCTTTGATAGATTCCACAGAGCCGTTCAAACTTAGGCTTTGCCCGCTGTATCGACGCCTCGCTCCGAAGCCAAACCGTAACATGGAATCCTTTATAGGCTGTCTGATAGGCAATCTGGCTTCCCAGTACGCCACCGCCTGCTACCACAACATTTTGAAAACGCATCGCACATACTCCTTTTTACTGATATGAAACGTGTTAATTGCCAAACCGTTTTTCGACTACTTCCATTATACGCGCTTCTACGCAAAATTCTTTGTAAATTTATTCAAACATTACACAATTTACTGTACATCTGCACAACCGACTTCCCCATACTTGCGCAAAGCATTTGCTGCGTAGGAGGCGTCTTTGCCTTTATAGTAGGAGAGTGTTTCAAAATTTATTAACAAAAACAAAACTTTTTTAATTTTTTAAATATTTTTGCAAAATATACTGGACAAATTGAACAACACAATATATAATGACCACAGAACGCTGATTCTGAATCGCAGGAAATTCAGGCATCGGCCATTCTCCTTTTGGATAGGCCGGCTTTACGCCGTGCTGTGTGGGAAACTGACCGGTCCACCCCAAACCCGCTCCCGCGGTACATACCCCCTCCCCGGTCAGTTCTCCCGCCCAATCCCTTCCATACGCCGCCATTTTTTGGCGGCGTTTTTTTATTTCCATAAATTTGCCGGACGGTCTGCACCGTCCGGTTTTTCTTCTGCCGGAGATACGCATGATTTTCGGGAAACGGGACATACTGGCATCGACAAACTATGAAGGGAGCAAACGTACTTGGAGGAAACAATTAAGGTATGTTCCGAGATCGGCCGGCTTCGCCGCGTCATGCTGCACCGACCCGGTGAGGAACTTTTGAATTTGATGCCGGAACACCTGGACCGGCTGCTCTTTGACGACATTCCATATCTGCACCTGGCCAGGGAGGAACACGATCAATTTGCCCAAGTTTTGCGGGATCAGGGGGTGGAAGTGGTCTATCTGGAGGACCTCACCGCCGAAGCGCTGGTGGACGAATCCATTCGAAAGCAATTTATCGAGGACTACCTGCGGGACGCAGGGATTCGCGGCAGCAAGCGGCTGGGCCGTATGCTGGAGTATTTTATGGGCTTTTCCACAAAGAATATGGTGCTGAAAATGATGGCCGGCGTTCGGAAATCGGAGATCTTCGGATACGGGAAAAAGAATCTCACCGATTACCTAGAGAGCAATTATCCCTTTGTGATCGATCCCATGCCCAACCTGTATTTCACCCGGGATCCCTTTGCTTGCATCGGCACCGGTGTGGCCCTCCATCGGATGTACAGCCACACCAGAAACCGGGAGACCCTGTTTGGGGATTATATCTTCCGATACCATCCCCAGTATAAGAATGTGAAAAAACTCTATACCCGAGATCAGGAGCACACCCTGGAAGGTGGAGATATTTTGGTGCTCAGTCCTCAGGTGGCGGCTGTGGGCATCTCTCAGCGTACGGAGCCCTTTGCCATTGAGGTGCTGGCCAAGGAACTGCTGGACATTGGTTTTTCCCAGGTTCTCGCCATTGACATTCCCAAAAGCCGAAGCTTTATGCATCTGGACACCGTGTTCACTATGGTGGACCGGGATAAATTTACGGTACACCCCAATATCCGGGGCAGTATGGAAGTCTTTGTGCTGGAAAAAGGAGATGACGGCCACCTGTCCATCCATCAGGAACGGGCCTCTTTGGAGCATATTCTTATGGATCACCTGGGCCTGGACAAGGTCACTTTGATTCCCTGCGGCGGTGGCAACGTGATCGACGCAGCAAGAGAGCAGTGGAACGATGGCTCCAACACCTTTGCAGTAGCTCCCGGCAAGGTCATCGCCTACAACCGAAACCATGTCACCAACGAGGTGCTGAAGGATCACGGTGTGGAGGTTCTGACCATCCCCAGCTCTGAGCTGGCCCGGGGCCGGGGCGGCCCAAGATGCATGACCATGCCGCTGCTGCGAGACAATCTTTAATTATATCATTTAGGAGGAAGTATAGTATGCCGGTAAATTTAAAAGGAAAATCATTTTTGACTCTGATGGATTTCACCCCCCAGGAGATTCGCTATCTGCTGGATCTGGGCCACGATCTCAAGAAAAAGAAGCGTGCTGGAATTCCGGGCACCCTGCTTCAGGGAAAAAACATCGCCTTGCTGTTTGAAAAGACATCCACTCGGACCCGCTGCGCCTTTGAGGTAGCCATGCACGACGAAGGCGGCAACGTGACCTTCCTGGAGCCCGGAAGTTCCCAAATGGGCAAAAAGGAATCCATGGAGGACACCGCCAAGGTACTGGGCCGGTTCTTTGACGGCATTGAGTACCGGGGCTACGATCAGGCTGTGGTGGAGACGTTGGCAAAATACAGCGGCGTACCAGTGTATAACGGCTTGACGGATGACGATCATCCCACCCAGATCATCGCGGACTTTATGACCATGGAAGAGCACATTGCCAAGCCTCTGTCCCAGTGCAAACTGGTGTTTGTGGGAGACGTGCGGAACAATATGTGCTATGCCCTGATGTACGGCTGCTGCAAGATGGGCGTAGATTTTGTGGGCTACGGCCCGGAAGAGCTGATTCGTGGCGCTGATCAGGCAATCCTGCAGCGAGTCCAGAAGGAAGCGGAACAGTCCGGCGCAAAAATTATTCTGACCAACGACCGAGAAAAACTGGAGGGCGCCGATGCCATCTACTCCGACATCTGGGCCTCCATGGGCGAAGAAGATAAAATTCCGGAGCGTGCCAAGCTGTTGGCCCCCTATCGCGTAGATCAGGCCCTGCTGGACGCCGCTAAGAACCCCGATGTGATCTTCCTTCACTGCCTGCCCTCCTTCCATGATGAGCACACCGTACTGGCCAAACAGTGGCTGGACAAGGGCATCGACATTCGAGAGGTCACCGACGAGGTGTTCCGGGGCAAGCACTCTGTGGTCTTTGACGAGGCGGAAAACCGGATGCACGCCATCAAAGCCATTCTGGTGGCAACGCTATGAATCGGGCCACAAGAATCGTCGTTGCCCTGGGAGGCAACGCCTTGGAGGACAAGGCCCTTCCGCCCACCGCGGAATCCCAGGCCCAGGTGGCTGCCCGTACTGCGGAATATTTGGCAGATATGAGCTGCGCGGGATATGAGATGGCCGTGGTCCACGGCAACGGTCCCCAGGTGGGACGGATCATCCTGGCGTCGGAGACTGCGGCAGAGGTGACACCGCCCATGCCCTTTGATGTGTGCGGGGCTATGAGCCAGGGCTATATCGGCTACCATCTCCAGCAGAAGCTCCGCTGCGCCCTGATGGCCCGTCATCGGGATATTCCCGTGGTGACCATCGTAACCCAGATGGTGGTGGACGAGAAGGATCCGGCCTTTGAAAATCCCACCAAGCCCATCGGTCCGTTCTATTCCCAGGATCAGGCCGAAGCCATTGCCAAAGAAAAGGGCTACACCATGCGGGAGGACGCGGGCCGTGGCTGGCGTCGTGTGGTGGCCTCTCCCGTGCCCCAGAAAATCGTGGAAATCGGCACGCTGAAAACCCTCTGGGACACCACCATTGCCATCGCCTGCGGTGGAGGCGGCATCCCGGTGATTGTCCGGGAAGATGGTACGCTGGAGGGCATTCCCGCCGTAATCGACAAGGACCTGGCCGCCCAAAAGCTGGCGGAGGCCATGGAGGCAGATATTCTGCTCATCCTCACCGAGGTGGACGCGGTCTCCATCGACTTTAAAAAGCCCACGGAAAAGAAGCTGGGCACCGTCACCGCCGCAGAAATGGAGGTCTACTGCCAGCAGGGCCAGTTTGCCCCCGGCTCCATGCTGCCCAAGGTACGGGCCGCCATGGGCTTTGTCACGAAAAACCCCAAGGGCAAAGCCATCATCACTTCACTGGATCGGGGGCTGGACGCCCTTTCCGGCAAATGCGGCACCACTATCGTGGCCGGAGGTGACGGGACGCTGTGAAGCAGCTGAAGATGCCGTCCGCCTATACCATTTTGATCTCCCTGATCCTGGTGGTGGCGGCACTGACCTGGATTCTTCCGGCAGGCCAATACCAATATCTTGGGGATGGGGTCCCCATTACGGGCACCTATGCCCAGGTGGCACGAAACGGTCAAAATCTCTTTGATGTGGTGCGAGCCCCCCTCAGCGGTCTCTACGAGGCCATTGAAATCGCTGTATTTATCCTTACCGTAGGCGGCTTTTTGGGCGTAGTAGGAAAAACCGGCGCCATTGACGCGGGCATTTCCAGTATCGTCTCCCGTCTGGGTGATCGCGGCGGTCTGCTGATCCCCGTACTCATGGGGGTATTCGCTCTGGGCGGCACCACCTTCGGCATGGCAGAGGAAACCATCGCCTTTTATCCCCTGCTGATTCCCGTTCTGGTGGCCGCCGGCTACGACACCATCACCGCTGTCAGTGTGATTTTGCTGGGGGCCGGTACCGGCGTACTGGGTTCTACCGTAAATCCCTTTGCCACCGGAATTGCCTCCGGCTTTGCCGGCGTAAGCATGGGGGAAAACATCGGCCTTCGTCTGGTGATTTTGGCCCTTGCGTTGTCCCTCAGCATTGTGTTTGTCATTCGGTACGGCAAACGGGTCCACGCTTCCCCGGAGCTTTCCCTGGTGGCGGCCCAGCGGGAAGAGAACCTCCGCCATTTTGCAGTCAAGCAGGAATCCAGCGGTTCTATGACCGGAAAACAACGGCTGGCGCTTTGGCTGTTTGCCTTGACCTTTGCCATCATGATTTACGGGGTGATCCCCTTTGCGGATATGGGGATTTCCTGGCTACCAACCCTGGGATGGTGGTTCCCGGAACTCTCCGCCCTGTTTTGGGCCGCAGCTGTCCTCACCGGCATTTTTTGCCGGGTGGGGGAGAAGGAAATTGTGGACGGCTTTGTGGCTGGAGCCGCTGATCTTCTGGGCGTAGCCTTTATCATCGGTATTTCCCGGGGCATCACGGTCATCATGAACAGCGGCATGATCACCGACACCATCCTGCGATGGGGAGAGGAGGCCTTGTCTGGGCTGGGGGGCATCGGCTTTGTCCTGGCTTCCTTTGGGATCTTCGTGGTACTTTCCTTCCTGATCCCCTCTTCCTCGGGCCTTGCCACTCTAGCTATGCCAATTATGGCGCCACTGGCGGAAATGACCGGGGTCAGCCGCGCTTTGATGGTGACGGCCTATCAGTCCGCTTCCGGTCTGGTTAACCTCATCACCCCTACCTCCGCCGTGGTGATGGGCGCTCTGGCCATTGGCCGGGTGAGCTACGGCGTATGGCTAAAATATATCTGGAAGCTTCTGCTGGCCCTGACGATCCTGTGCGTGCTCTGTCTGATTGCCGGAACTGTCTTGGGCGCGTAATCAGCTCCCTCTTTTCCCGATCGACCTACCACGGGAGAAGAGGGGGCTCCCTCGTTATAATTGACAAAATTGCCCAATACAGCCCATGCGATTTTCTTTATATTTCGTGTACAATTCTATAAAATGTGTGTGCTTTGTGAAAAAACGGTTGCAATCTCCCTGTAATATGATAAAATATACAACATATCATCTGGCGTTCTGATCAGACCAGACCCCCTACAGAACGGAGCGATTTCATCCATGAAACAGTTGAAAAAAGTAGGTTTGCCTGTAGCGTCCATCCTGCTGATTTGCTTTTATCCGTGCGCTTTTATGTTCTTTCAAAATGCCGGGGAAGCGAGAGCTGTCGATATGCTCCCGTTTTTCGGCATTTTTCTGTTCACTGCCGCTGTGGGCGGATTGATTGCTCTGCTCTTACTACGCAATGTGGCCCAAGCTGCGATTCTGGTAGATCTGGGAATGCTGGTGGTCATGCACTTCACCCTGATCTGCAACGGCATTAAGAAGCTGCTCCCCGGCTTCCACAACATTATTTTTCTGGTGTTTGTGGGCCTGGTACTGCTTGCTCTGCTGGTTCTGTTTCGCCGAAAGAAGCCCAATATGGTGATCCCCTGCGGCGTTTTGGCGCTGGTATTCGGTTGCATGACTGCCGTTAATCTCTTTATGGCCTTGCCCACCCTGATCTCCATCGCCACCTACCAGCGGCCCCAGGCCCCGCTGGACGATCAACTGGACACCCTGGTCTTTGATAACGCCGATCGGAACGTCTATTATCTGCTATTTGACGAATACGGCGGCTCCGAAAACCTCCTGCACTACTACAACTACGACAATGAGGAATTTCTGTCCGGCCTGGAGGACCGGGGCTTTTCCGTCTCCCGGACCAGCCGTAACACGGAATCCTGCTGGACCGTAACACTGATCCCCAATATGCTGAATCTGGACTATGTGACCGACGACTCCATGCCCATTCAAAACCGTCTGGAGTGGCTGGATGACCCTGTGTTGTTTCGGCTGTTCCGGGAAAACGGTTACCAGGTGAACCTGATCAACCAGAATGGATTTTTAAATGACGCAGGCTGCCATCTTCTGTCTAAGCCCCAGTATGACGAAACCATCTCTGACTATCTCTACGAAAACAGTATTTTCTGTCAGATCCCAAAACTCAAATGGGCGATTGAACGGGTCGTCCTACACCGGGGTGACAACGGCCCCATGGAGGCTCTGACCGACGTGCGCCAGAATTTGATGGACTGCTGGAAATTCGCCCAAAATGGTCCTACACTGACCATCGGATACTTTGTCTCCCCCCATGCGCCGTTCCTTTTTGACGAAGCAGGGAACGCCACGACGCTGGACGAGTATTATGATTGGCGCATTCCGGAACTGTATCTGGCAAAACTGGAATACACCAACAAGATGATTCTGGAGGCCGTGGACATCATCCAGGAAAAAGATCCGGACGCAATCATCCTTTTACAGTCGGATCACGGAGCCAGAACCCCGGGACAGCTGGTCAATGAGTTTGGGGGTCCCTGGTTCGACACAGAGGCGGAGATCCCCTATATGCAGAGCGTGCTGTGCTGCGCCTATGTGCCCGGCAGCTCTATCTCCGTGGAAGGAGACGCCTGCGTCAACGCCACCCGAAAGATCCTTTCCTCTGTTTTTGGATTGACGCTGCCTCCCCTGGAGGCCCCGGAAAGCTATACCATTCCGCCGGAATATATGCCGCCTCCTCCCGGGGAAGGCTCCGGCAATACACCATCCCGTGAACCGGAATCGAGTTGCACACCCCAGCCAAACTCGACTTCCGCATAAGGAGCCACTACATGACTGGAAATACCTCTCGCTGGAAATCCTGGACGCTGAGTCTCTTGGCAGTCCTACTGACCTGTCTATATCCCTGCTTCTTTCTCTTTGCGCAAAACGCAAGAGAGGCATCTGCCGGAGATATGCTGCCCTTTTTCCTGATCTTTTTTATCACGGCCCTGGGCATTCTCCTGTTTTTCGGCATTTTTGTCCGCAACATTAGCCGTGCCGCAACCCTCTCCTGCCTTGCCATGCTGGTGATCATCAACTTTTCCATGATCACCGACAGCATCAAAGACCGGCTTCCTTGGTTCCAGGATCGATTCTTTCTGCTGTTTGCAGCCCTGGTCCTGCTGGCCTTGCTGGTTCTTTGCATCAAGAAAAAACCGAATTTGACCGCTGCCTGCGGCGTCATTGCCCTGACCTTCGGGATCCTCACCGCCGTCAGCGCGCTACAGGCTATCCCCAAGCTGATTCAGGTGGCCTCCTATCAGCCGGAGGAACGCGATTCCCAGGGATCCAATGTGGAATTTCAAGGCCAAACGCCCAACGTCTATTATCTGATCTTTGACGAATACGGTGGAGACGAAAATCTGGAATCCTATTTTGGGTTCGACAACAGCGCCTTTTATGCCCAACTGGAGGAGCGGGGGTTCTCTATTTCCCATAGCTCCCGGAATACGGAATCCTGCTGGTCAGATACCCTGATCCCTAACATGCTGAATCTGGACTATGTGGCTGATGACAGTATGCCGGAAAGGATTCGGCGGAATTATTTAAAGGACCCCATGCTGGCCCAACTGTTTCGCAGCAATGGCTACCAGATCAATCTAATCAATCACCGGTCCTATTTGGATATTTCCGGTGCTCGAGAACTGACCCAGGGCCAGACGGAGGATACGATCTCCGACTACCTGTTCCACAACAGCATCTACTGTAAGCTTCCTTGGGTCAAGGATAAGCTGTCCCTCTGGATGTTTGAAAACTACAGGGACAACTACCAGGGTCCCCTGGAAAATGCTCTGGACGCCCTAAAAAACTGTTACCGGGCAGCCCAGGGCCAGCCCACCCTGACCATCAGCTATATTCAGTGCCCTCATGCGCCGTTTCTCTATAATGCGGACGGCTCGGTCCGAGACCTGTTCAATGGCTGGCAGTGGAAGGACGCCTCCCTGTATCCGGGTCAGCTCCAGTATCTCAACACAGTGATTCTGGAGACCATTGACAATATTCAGAAAAATGATCCCGATGCGGTGATCCTGCTGCAGTCCGATCACGGCGCCCGGGTTCCCCTGCATATGGTGGAGCAGTACGGCGGCCCCCGCTTTGATGCGGAGGCAGAGACGCCCATCATGCAGAGTGCGCTCTGCTGCGCTTACATCCCGGGGGAGAGCATCAACATTGAGGGAGATACCTGCATCAACGCAGCACGCAAAACCATTGACGCAGTCTTTGGCACCCAGCTGGGGGCCATCACACCGGCGTCAGGCTATGTGTTAGACGAGATTTACAACGCCAAGCCCCATCCGGCGGAAACCACCGTCATGCCATCGGCCACCTCCACGCATACCCCGGACGCAAGCCTTTCGCCAACCCCAAGCCCATCCTACCTTCCGCTGCCGTCAGATGATATTCCTGTGCTGCCCCAGCCACCCCAGAGAAAGCCGCCTGCGGATCCTCCCGCACCACCTCCAGCGAAAAATCCGCCTCCAAAGCCGGCCGATCCCCCGGAACAGGCTTAAAGTTTCAAAGAAAAGAGAGGAAAGAGCCATGTCGTTTATCAACACCTACATCGGCACCCCCTTGGGGTGGCTTATGTGGTTGTGTTACCGGCTGGTGGCCAACTACGGCGTTGCCATTTTGCTGTTTACCCTTTTGAGCAAGGTCATCCTTCTGCCCCTGTCCATCGTGGTGCAGAAAAACTCCATCAAGATGATTCGGCTCCAGCCGGAAATCAACCGGATCACCGCCAGCCACTATGGGGACAAGGATGCCATTACTGATGGGACCATTGCCCTCTACCAGCGTGAAAAATACCATCCACTGCTGGGCATGGTGCCCATGCTCATTCAGATCATCCTGGTGCTTGGGCTGATCAACGTGATCTATAACCCCATGCAGCATCTCCTGCGGGTGGATCCGGAGGTCTGCCAGACCTTTGTATCCGCCACCGCCTCTCTGCTGGGAGTGGATGAACTGGGCAGCGGCGCCCAGCTCAAGGTTCTCGATGCCATGCGGGATCCGGCCAATTACAGCTACTTTATGGGGCTTTCGTCCACTTTGCCCGGCACAGACATTGCCAGCATCATTGCCCAGGCGCAAACTATGGACACCTGGTTTCTGGGCATCAATTTGTCGGCAGTCCCATCGCTGATCAACGTATCCCTGCTGAGTCTGGTCCCGCTGTTGTCCTGCCTGTCCACGTTCCTGCTGTGCTGGGCCCAGAACCGGGACAACGTCCTCCAGAAGGAACAGGGATTTTGGGGCCGCTGGGGCGTCACCCTGTTTACTGTGGCCTTCTCCACCTATTTTACTTACCTGGTTCCCGCAGGCGTAGGCATGTACTGGATT
>CBCTLT010000007.1:0-13801 GCA_965147785.1 uncultured Oscillospiraceae bacterium | reverse complement strand
CGGGAGACGCCTGCCCCCAAACCGGGAAAAGCGCCCTACCGTATCATTGGACAGACTATGGACACATATATTCTTGTAGAACAGGGAAACGAGCTCCTCCTGTTTGACAAGCATGCAGCCCATGAGCGTATTCTGTTTGAAAAGCTGAAGGCCCAGACCCATGAGATCATGTCCCAGATGCTGCTGAGTCCCATTCAGACGTCCCTGGGCAGGGAGGAAACGGCGATTTTGCTGGAGCAGGCCGAAACGCTGCAAAAGCTGGGCTTTACTGTGGAGGATTTTGGCGGCGATACCCTGCTGCTGCGGGCCATTCCGGCGGACATCGACGAGAAGGACGGGGAGGCTTGCCTATCCCAGATGGCCCAAGATCTGCTGGATGGAAGAAAGCTGGACCCTGCCACGGTCCACGACAATCTGCTCCATACCATTGCCTGTAAAGCCGCCATCAAGGGCGGAAAAAAGACGGATCCCCAGGAATTGGCGGCGCTGGTGGCAGAACTCATGGGCCGCGACGACATCAAATACTGCCCCCATGGCAGGCCCGTGTGCATCACATTGACCCGGGGCAGCCTGGAGCGGCAATTCAAACGATCTTAAAGGAGACCATGCCATGTTTTTAGAAATCCTGAAGGCCATCATTTACGGTATTGTGGAGGGAATCACAGAGTGGCTTCCCATCAGTTCCACAGGACATCTGATTCTGCTGGAACAGCTTTTGCCGCTGGAAGCATCGGACGCATTCATGGAGATGTTCGACGTGGTGATCCAGCTGGGGGCAATTCTGGCGGTCATCGTACTGTTTTTCCATAAGCTCAACCCCTTTTCCAAACGAAAGGATATGATTCAAAAGAAACGGACCTGGATCCTGTGGTTTAAGGTAGTGGCTGCGGTGATTCCGTCGGCAGTGCTGGGCTTTTTGCTGGACGACTGGATGGATACCCACCTCTACAACTATGTGGTGGTGGCCATTATGCTGATGGTCTACGGCGTGGCCTTTATCGTGGTGGAACGCTGGAACGCTACCAGACGGCCTCGGATCTATGGGGTGGATCAGATCACCTACAAAACGGCCTTTCTGGTAGGATTGTTCCAGGTGTTGGCTATGGTGCCGGGAACCTCCCGTTCCGGTGCCACGATCTTGGGCGCAATCATTTTGGGGATGACCCGCACCTCCGGTGCAGAATTCTCCTTCTTCCTGGCCATTCCCACCATGTTGGGCGCCAGCCTTTTGAAATCCGTCAAATTTGTATTGGACGGCAACACCATGGCAGGCAACGAGGTCATCTGCCTGATTGTTGCCAGCTTGGTGGCCTTCTTTGTGTCCCTCATCGCTATTCGGGGGCTGATGGACTATGTGAAACGGCACAGCTTTTCCGTGTTCGGTGTGTATCGAATTGTGCTGGGGGCGGCGGTACTGCTGTTCTTTCTGATTACCAAGTAGACCGGAACAGACACAAATCAGGGATAATTTTGCGGCAAAACCTCCCAAAGGGGGATTGACGCCGCAGCAGAATGGACAGAATAGAGAATATGGACAAAATCGTTGTGATTGTAGGTCCCACAGCCACCGGAAAAACAAAGCTGGCAGTGACGCTGGGAAAACTGCTGGACGGTGAGGTGATCTCGGCAGACTCCATGCAGCTCTACCGGGGCATGGACATTGGCACCGCCAAGGTGACAGCGGAGGAGATGGAGGGCGTGGTCCATCATATGGTGGACGTGGCGGAACCTGAAGAGGAGTTTTCCGCGGCCCGATTTGTGGAAATGGCGGACCCAATTCTAGCGGACATTCTGGACCGGGGAAAAACGGCGGTGGTGGCCGGAGGAACGGGACTCTATGTGGATTCCCTGATCGCAGGCAGAACCTTTGCCCCCTATCCTGCCACCGGAAAACGGGAAGCGTTAGAACAGGAAGCGGACCGATTGGGCATGGAGGTCATGCTGGAACGGCTAAGGCAGGTGGATCCTGACAGCGGAGCGCGGCTCCATCCCGCGGATCGAAAACGGATCCTGCGGGCATTGGAGGTCTATGCCGAGACGGGAAAGACCATTACCCAGCACAACCGGGAGACCCAGCTTCAGCCTGCCAAATACCAGCCCGTGTGGCTGGGACTGGATTTTGCAGATCGGGCAGACCTTTACCAGCGGATCGACCGGCGGGTGGATCTGATGATCCAGCAGGGACTGTTGGAGGAAATCCAGAGACTGCTGGACCGAGGTGTTCCTAAAACCTGTACTGCCATGCAGGCCATCGGCTATAAAGAATTCTTCCCGGTGCTGGCGGGAACGGAGCCGCTGGAAACAGCGGTGGAGCGGGTCAAACGGGAATCCCGGCGGTATGCCAAACGGCAGAAAACCTGGTTCCGTCGGAATCCGAATATCCACTGGATCCTACAGCAGGATCCGCCGGATTTTTCCGCAGTGCTGGAGGAGGCCCTCGCCCAAATACCATTCTTCGACGCCGGACCGTGATACAATGAGCGCAGAACTTCGATCATGGAGGGATGCGCTATGCTGCCGAAACGACAAAAAACACTGCTCCTTTTAATGGCTTGCGTGCTGGGGGCAATGATACTGGGGCAGTTTTTGTCCCTAGCGGCGGTAAGAGATCCAAAGACGGTGACAGCGCAGCTTTACCAGGGCGATGCGCCGATCCTGGTCAGCGGCGTGGTGATCCGGCAGGAGTATACCATTTTCGCAGAGACCACAGGCAACTGGATCCATCAGGTCCAGGACGGAGATAAGGTGGCGGCAGGACAAACTCTGTTTGCATGGGAAGAATCCCTGCCGCTGGCCAACGCCGCCCAGACGGTGCGTCTGCTTCGCCGTGGAATAGCTGCTGCGGCAGAACCGCTGGTGTCCCGGCGGGAGAATATTCGAGAAGCCATTGCGGCGTTGGGAAGTACGGAAGGAGCGCAGCGGCGGGAAGCCAGCGAAATCCTTACCGGATATTTGCTGGGGGAATCGGAGGATCTGGAGACGCAGTTGGAGAACGCAGAGGAAGCACTGCTCTCCCAGGGGGCCGAGGTGTCCCACGAGATCTGTGCGCCGGAGGCCGGAATTTTTGTCTCCTGGGCGGATGGCCTGGAAACCATCCTGACGCCGGAACAACCCTGGACGGAATGGGCGTTGCCGGTGTCTCCGGTGGACCGGCTGACCATGGGACGGCTGGTAGTGGGTGACACCTGGTATTATCGAACAACGCTTTCCTTTGTGCCGGAGGAAGAAGATGTTTTGGATGCCATGTTGCTCAACGGAATCTTTCAAACAGTGGAGATGACCGTGGAGGAGATCCGGCGGCAAGAGGAAGGCTGCCAGGTGCTGTTGTCCTGCCGGGAGGCTCTGGCCGAGGTGGCTAAGGTACGGCAACTGGAGATAAAACTGCTTCCGGAAGAAAAAACAGGGGTGGAAATTCCAGCCGAGGCGATATATACTGTGGATGGAGAAATGGGCGTATGGTGCCTGGCGGGCGAAGCGGCCCAATTCAAACCGGTGACCATATTGGAAAGACTAGGGGACCAGGTGGTGGTGGAACTAGACCAATCCACGACCCAGGGGCTGTGGCCCGGAGATCAGGTCCTTCTGGACGAGCAGTAAAAAGCGAGGCAATTACCATGAATCAGATTGCAGAAAATGTTTCCCGGATTCGGGAGGAAATGGCCCGGGCCGAGGCCCAGGCGGGACGTCCGGCAGGCGAAGTTCAACTGCTGGCGGCCACGAAAATGAACGATGCCCAGCGGGTCCGAGAGGCTATTGCCGCCGGAGTGGATGCTTGCGGGGAAAATCGGGTGCAGGAGCTGCAGGAGAAATATCCTCAGGGCGCATATACCGGCGCACCGCTTCACTTCATTGGTCATCTGCAGAAGAACAAGGCCAAATTCCTGGTGGGGGTCGTGGATCTGATCGAGTCGGTGGATTCCGAGGCTCTGCTGTCTATTTTGGACCGGTTGGCCGCTCAAAAGGGCGTCCGGCAGGATATTTTAATTGAGGTAAATATTGGAGGAGAATTGGCGAAAAGCGGAATTGTTCCGGAACAAGCGGATGAGATGAGTGCGAAAATGGAAGAGTATCCCCATCTTCGGCTCCGCGGCTTTATGACAATACCACCAATTTCCGTGGAAAATGGCGGAAATTTGAGATATTTTGCGAAAATGTATCAGCTTTATGTTGACATAAAGGCGAAAAAATACGATAATACTAACATAGACTGCCTATCTATGGGCATGAGTGACGACTTTGCCGATGCCATAAAAGAGGGTGCAACATTGATCCGGGTTGGTACCCGCATTTTTGGCTCGAGACAATACGTAAAAAATTGATTTGGAGGATACTGCCATGAGTATTATGGACGAACTGAAAAAGCTGACCCGGCCCTACGACGAAGACAACGCCCTGATCGAGGACGATGATGTGGATCTCGATGTGGATGTGGACGAGCCTGCTTATTCCCGGACCACGACGCCGCCTGTGACCAATACTGACCCGGTGATGGGTATGGGCGGCGCGGCTGGCATGGGAGCTATGGGCGGCATGGGCACCGGTATGGGTGGATCCATGGGCGCTGGCCTGGGCGTCAACGATATTCCGAGAAACACTTCGGCTCCCATCAGCATGGGCTCCATGACCGACAATTCCAAGTATCGTGTGGTCTTGGTGAAGCCGGAGGAATTTGACGCGGCTACTGTCATCGCCAAGCATATCTGCCAGGGTGATACGGTGATCCTGAACTGTGAGGAGACCGATAAAGAGGTAGCCCGCCGGGTAATCGATTTTCTCAGTGGTTGTGCCTTTGCTCTGGAGGGATCCATTAAGAAGGCCTCCAGCAGCGTCATCATCATTGCCCCCAAGGATGTGGGTGTGGATGATGCCAAGGACGGCGAGCAGCTCAACGCCTAAACAAATAAAGTCGCAAGGGCTGGGTGGGAAACCGAGCCCTTTCGCTCTTTGAAAGGAGATATGGTATGTTCACGCCACAGGAGATTCAGGAACTCAGCGGCAGCCTGGAAAAGGCTGTGTTTGGCGGATACAGCATGAGCTCTGTGGAGGAGCTTCTTACGCCCCTGATGCAGGACTATGCGTCTTTGTATAAGGAAAATGCTGTGCTGAAGAGCAAGATGAAGGTGCTGGTGGATCGTCTGGAGGAGTACCGCAAGCAGGAGGAAGGAATCAACCGTGCCCTGCTGGCTGCCCAGAAAACAGCGGACGAGCTGATCAGTGAGGCGGAGCGGAAAAGTGCGAAAATGATTACCGAGACGGAGCAAAAGCTGCGTCAGCGGAGCCAGGAACTCAAAGATGAGGTGGCTGCGGAGACCCAACGGGTGGCCATGGCGAAGCAAGCTGCCGCCAAGTTTATCGTGGAGATCGAGGATCGGGTTCAAAGCCAGCTGTCCCAGTTGGAGAACATCAAGCAGATGGACCTGACCGTGAAAGAAAACGCCAGTACATCCAAGCCAGAGCAAAAAGCCGCTACCAAGATCACTACGGCAGCCAAACGGTCTGTGTTTAAGAAAGCCGCGGCAAAGAATCAGGCAGAGACAGAGAAAGCCGCAGAGCCCAAGAAGATCTCCGAGGACAGCATGGCTCGGCAGATCGAAGAGAATATCAGCCGGATCCTGTCTGAAAGTGCCAAACAGGAGAAGAGCACCCAGAAGGAAATGGACGATACCAAAATCATTGAGCCGGTCGGATGATCGGAAACTTTATAATACAGAATCTGCCGAAAAGGCAGAAGAAGGGACCAACAGGTAATGGCAAAAGACTATAATCAGACGATTCATCTCCCCGTTACGGAGTTTCCCATGCGGGCGGGACTGCCGAAGCGGGAGCCGGAGCTCCTCAACGGAGACTATGAAGTAAAGACGTATCATAAAATCATGGAGCGCAACGCGGGAAAGCCCAGCTTTGTGCTCCATGACGGGCCTCCCTATGCCAACGGGGACATCCATATTGGTACGGCCCTCAACAAGATTTTGAAGGACATTATCGTCCGGTACAAGAACATGACCGGATTCCAGGCCCCCTATATTCCCGGCTGGGATACCCACGGCCTGCCCATCGAGTCCGCCATTCTGAAAAACAAGAAGATCAAGCGGGACGAGCTTACCGATGTGGAGTTCCGGGACAAGTGCCGGGAATATGCCCTGAGCTATGTGGATCGCCAGCGGACGGAATTCCAGCGGCTGGGTGTCATTGGTGATTGGGAGAATCCTTATCTCACTCTGAAGCCGGAGTTTGAGGCAGCCCAGATTCGCGTGTTTGGCAAGATGGCCGAAAAAGGCTATATTTATAAGGGGCTGAAGCCCGTCTACTGGTGCTATACCGACGAAACAGCTTTGGCCGAGGCGGAAATCGAGTATCAGGATGATCCCTGTACCACCATCTTTGTCAAATTCAAAGTGAAGGACGACAAGGGAAAACTCTCTGGCATTGTGGATCTGGACAAGACCTATTTTGTGATCTGGACCACAACGGCATGGACACTGCCTGGCAACCGGGCTATTTCTGTGAATCCGGAGTATGAATATGTGCTGATGCAGGCCGACTGCGGTGAAGTCTACATCGTAGCCAAGGAACTGGCGGAAAGCGTAGCCAAGGCGGCAGGAATGGATCACTATGAGATCCTGGCTACCATGATGGGTTCGGAGCTGGAGCTGATGACTGCTCAGCATCCCTTCCTGGATCTGGATTCCGTGGTGCTCTGTGGCGATCATGTTACCCTGGATGCTGGCTCGGGCTGTGTTCATACGGCTCCTGGCTTTGGTGCCGACGACTTTGCCATCTGCCAGAAGTATGACAAGGCGGGGCTGACCCATATCGGTGTGCCTGTTCCTGTCAATGCCAAGGGCGTGATGACCGATGAACGGTTCAGCGGTGTTCATATCTCCAAGGCCAACGACTATGTGATCCCTGTGCTGGAGGAGTGCGGCGCTCTGCTGGCCAAAGAGGACATTGTCCACTCCTATCCCCACTGCTGGCGCTGCAAGCACCCCATCATTTTCCGGGCCACAGAACAGTGGTTCTGCTCTGTGGATGCCATCAAGGAGGATGCGGTGAAGGCCTGCGATGGCATCTCCTGGAAGCCCGACTGGGGCAAGGAGCGCATGACCTCTATGATTACTGAGCGCTCCGACTGGTGCATTTCCCGGCAGCGCAAATGGGGCGTGCCCATTCCGATCTTCTACTGCGACAAGTGCGGGGCCGATATTGTGACCCCTGAGACCATTGACCATATTGCGGAGCTGTTCCGCGTACATGGCTCCAACATCTGGTTTGAAAAGACTGCGGACGAGCTGGTACCGGAGGGCTTTGTGTGCCCCAAATGCGGACACAACCATTTCTCCAAGGAATCCGACATCATGGATGTCTGGTTCGACTCCGGCTCCACCCATGCGGCTGTGGTGGATCAGCGGAAGGAGCTTTCCTTCCCGGCGGATGTCTATCTGGAGGGCGGCGACCAGTATCGCGGTTGGTTCCAGTCATCCATGCTTACCGCCATTGCTACCAAGGGTGCGGCGCCCTATAAGCAGATCATCACCCACGGCTGGACCGTGGACGGCGAAGGACGGGCCATGCACAAGTCCCTGGGCAATGCAGTGGCGCCCGACGAGGTCATCAAGGATTACGGCGCGGATATGCTGCGGCTCTGGGTGGCTTCCGCCGATTATACCCAGGATATGCGCATTTCTAAGGAGATCCTCAAGCAGCTCTCTCAGGCCTATTTGAAGATCCGCAATACGGCTCGCTATATGCTGGGCAATCTCAACGGCTTTGATCCCGATGCCAATCAGGTGGCCTATGACCAGATGGAGCCCCTGGATCAGTGGGCTCTGGCCCGGTATAACGAGCTGGTCAAGACTGTGAGAGCAGCCTATGATCGGTATGAGTTCCATGGCGTCTATCGGGCCATCTACAATTTCTGCGTGGTGGATATGTCCAACTTCTATCTGGACATCATCAAAGACCGGCTCTACTGCGGCGATGAAAAGAGCCGTGGTGCGGCGCGGACGGCGCTGTACCGGATCCTGGACGGCATGACCAGAATGCTGGCACCTCTGCTGGCCTTCACCTCGGAGGAGATCTGGGCGGCCATGCCCCATGGCAAGACCGACGACGCCTCCTGCGTGTTGCTCAACGATATCCCGGACTATGACCAAGCCCTTTGCCTTGGAGACGTCGCAACGGCGCAGTGGGATGCTGTGATTGCGCTGCGGACGGACGTGAACAAGGCGCTGGAGCTGGCTCGAGCCAATAAGACTGTGGGCAAGCCCCTGGACGCGGAAGTGACCCTCTATTTCAGTGAGGAGGGCAAAAAGCAGTATGAAGCCATGGGTCAGCATGACTTGGCAGCCATCTGCATTGTGTCCAAGGTCACTGTAGCGGAGGGGGCCGGACAGGGCGTAGAAGGAGAGAACTTCCCCGGTGTGACCATTGCGGTGACTCCCTCCCAGGCGCCCAAGTGCAGCCGCTGCTGGACCCACAACGAGCAGGTGGATCCGGAGACGGAACTCTGCCCCCGGTGCGCGGCAGTCTGCAACGCCAACTAAATAACCATATTGCCCCGCCGCAGCAAACAGCCTGCGACGGGGCTGCTGGCTTTTTTGGTTTCCGCATTGCATGGCGGAGCATTTTTTCCGTATACTGGACACAGGAGGCTTTCCGGAAGTTCGTGACAAGGAAGGAAAGCTGTGATACAATAAAACCAATATACCCATGGAAAACAGGAGCATAGTATGGAACATTTGCGAGAATTGATTACCAAACTGCAGCTTGCCGGCGTGCCGCTGAAACAGGGAGAGCTGCTGTGCAGGCATACCTCCTTTCAGATTGGCGGTCCTGTGGCGGTGATGGTGTTTCCGGAATCCCAGGAGCAGGTGGGAGAGATCTTTCGGCTCAGCCGCCAATACCAAGTGGTTCCCCTGGTGCTGGGAGCTGGGACCAACGTGCTGTCCCCGGACGAGGGTCTGGACGGGCTGGTGATTGAAACCAAAACAGGCCTCAATGCCATTCGGGACCTGGGAGATGGCTTGTTGGAGGCAGAGAGCGGCGTGACCCTGGCACGGCTGGCCACCTTTGCCATGGAACGGGGATTTTCCGGGCTGGAATTTGCCCATGGGATTCCCGGTACAGTGGGCGGCGGCGTATACATGAACGCAGGCGCCTATGGCGGCGAGATGGCTCAGGTGGTGACAGGCGCTACCGTTATGGACCGGGACGGAACGGTTCGGGAACTGGGCCGGGAAGAATTGGACCTTGGCTATCGACACAGCTGCTTTATGAAAGAGGACTGGGTGATTCTGCGGGTCCGGGTGCAGCTGCAAAACGGGGAACGGGATGAGATCCGGGCCAGAATGGCGGAGCTGATGAATCGGAGACGGGAATCTCAGCCCTTGGAATATCCCTCAGCAGGCAGCACGTTCAAACGGCCCAAGGAGGGCTATGCGGCGGCGCTGATCGAAGGAGCAGGATTGAAAGGATTGACCGTGGGCGGCGCCCAGGTCAGTGAAAAGCACGCCGGTTTCCTCATCAATCGGGGGCGGGCCACCTGTCAGGATGTGCTGAAGCTGATGGAACAGGTGCAGGACGCGGTATACGAACACAGCGGCATTCGGCTGGAGCCGGAGGTCCGTGTGCTGGAGGTGAAACGCTGATGCGTTTTTTGATCGTCACAGGCCAGTCCGGGGCCGGAAAGAGCCGGACGGCCTCTACCTTGGAGGATCTGGGATACTACTGCGTGGACAATCTGCCGCCGGAACTGATTCAGCAGTTTGCGGAGATCTGCCTTGCAACTACAGGACGATTTGAGCGGGTGGCATTGGTAAGCGATGTCCGGGCAGGTCAAAACTTTGACGGGCTGCTGAACAGCCTGGATGCGTTGGATGCCATGGGCTGCGAATATTCCATTGTGTTTGTGGAGGCAGAGCTGGATACCATCATCAAACGGTATAAGGAGACCAGACGGTCCCATCCCCTCAGCCGGGACGGAACACCCCTGGCGGAGGCGGTTCATCGGGAGAAGCAACTGCTGTCCCGGGTCCGGGAACGGGCGGATTTCATTATTGATACCACCTCTCTTACCACTGCTAGATTGCGCAGCGAGTTAATCCGGCTCTTTGAGGGAGACCAGCCGCAGCGGGCTATGGTGGTCAATATTGTATCCTTTGGCTTCAAATACGGGCTTCCTGTGGATGCCGACCTGGTATTTGATGTGCGATTTTTGCCCAATCCATATTACATCGCCGATCTGCGGCCCAAAAGCGGTTTAACGCCGGAGGTTCGAGACTTTGTGTTCTCCTACCAACAGACAAGAGACTATTTTTCCAAGCTGGAGGATTTGCTGGCCTTTTCTCTGCCGTTGTATTTTGAGGAGGGGAAAACCTCTCTGGTGATCGCGGTGGGCTGTACCGGCGGCCGGCACCGTTCCGTGGCTATTGCCAAGGAAATGGGCGAATATGTTGCAAAACGCGGCTATCCTACGGTGGTCAACCATCGGGAGGTGGACCGCGGATAGGCGGGAGGAAACTATGGAAGAGGAAGTAAAACTCTATTCTCCCGGCGGTGCGCCCCGGATCGTGGCCATTGGCGGCGGACATGGACTTTCCACCATGCTGCGCGGGCTAAAGCGGTATTCCAGAGATATTACCGCCATCGTCACCATGGCGGATGACGGCGGTGGAAGCGGTATGCTGCGACAGGATCTGGGGATGCTGCCGCCCGGGGATGCCCGGGACTGTGTGCTGGCTCTAGCCAATACGGAACCGGTGATGGAACAGCTGATGAATTACCGGTTTGCGGAGGGAAGTCTGACGGGACAGAATTTCGGGAATCTGCTTTTGGCTGCCCTCAACGGTATCTGCGGATCCTTTGCGGAGGCAGTGCGGAGGATGGGAGAGGTTCTGGCCATTACGGGCCGGGTCCTGCCGGTGACGGAGGAGGACATCCATCTCCAGGCCCAGTTTGACGACGGCTCCACCGTATTTGGAGAAAGCGCCATCTTTTATCATAAAAAGGACACCAGAAAGCGGATCTGCCGGGTGGTGCTGACACCGGAACATCCGGATGCGTTTCCGGAGAGCCTGGAAGCCATTGCCCGGGCGGACCTCATCCTCATTGGTCCCGGCAGCCTGTATACCAGTATCATTCCCAACTTCTTGGTCAATGGGGTCACGGAAGCGGTGAAAAATGCCAAGGGGTATAAGCTGTTGGTGATGAATCTCATGACCCAGGACGGGGAGACTGAGGGATATGCGGCCTCGGACCATCTGCGAGAACTGCTGCGGCATGGAGCCCCAGGGGTGGTGGATGCCTGCCTGGCCAATTCCAGCCCGGTGCCGGAGCATCTGCGGGAGGAATACTCCCGGGAGGGTGCCGGCGTCATGGAGGTGGATCGGGAGCAGGTGGAGGCCCAGGGAGTACGGCTGTTTACAGCGCCGCTGCTGTCGGAAAGCAGCGAGTATGCTCGGCATGATCCCTACCTTTTGGCAGCGGCCATTATGGATCTTTGGCACCGTTACGGAAGAAAAAAGCTCCGCCGGGAGTATTACAGATAGGAGGCAGCCATGTCATTTGCGTCGGAAGTGCGGGAGGAGCTCTGCAGGGACCTCCCCGAAAAAAGATGCTGCCGGACGGCGGAGTGCTATGGAATCCTGCTCTACTGCAATACCTTTTCCAAGCGAGAGATCCGGATTATTACGGAAAACCGGCACTTTTCGGAACGACTGCCGCGATTGTTCCGCCGGACCTTTGGCGTGGAATTTGACCAGTTTCCCTCCCTGGAACAGCCGGGAAAGCATGCCTTTGTGATCGACGATCGGGAGAAAATCGAAACGATTTTTGCAGCCTTTGGTCAGGAGCATGAGAGCATGGCCCTCCATGTCAACCTGGCGGTGCTGGAGGAGACCTGTTGTAAGCAGAGCTTTGCCCGGGGTGCCTTTTTGGCTGGGGGCAGTGTGACGGACCCGGACAAGCGGTATCATCTGGAACTGGTGACGGGGCATCTCAAAGTCAGCGATGAAGTCCGGAGCCTGCTGCAGGAGCTGGGCTTTGAGCCGAAGGATACCCAAAGAGCGGGCAGCAATGTGCTGTACCTCAAGCAGAGCGAGCAGATTGTGGACTTTCTCACCATGATCGGCGCACCGCTTTGCGCCATGAAGATCATACAGGCCAAGATGGAAAAGGAGATTCGAAACGGTGTCAACCGGCGGGTCAACTGCGATACAGCCAATCTCACCAAAGCGGTGGACGCGGCCCAGCAGCAGTTGGCGGCCATCCGAGCACTGCGGGAGAGCGGGGAGTTTGACCGGCTTCCCGAAAAACTGCGAGAGACTGCACTGCTTCGGGAACAGAATCCCGAGGCCACTTTGACGGAACTGGCGGCCATGGTGGAGCCACCGGTGAGCAAACCCACCATGAGCTATCGAATGCGCAGCCTGATTGCGCGCAGCAAGCAGTGAGAAGGGATAGAGGAGTATGTTAGAGAGATCCTGTGGAGCCGTGGTCGTCACGGAAAAGAACGGGGTGCGATACTATGTTTTGGTGAAGGGCGGCTATATCGGTCTGCCCAAGGGACATATGGAGCGGGGGGAAAGCGAACGGGAGACGGCGCTGCGGGAGGTCTGGGAGGAAACCTGCGTCCAGGCAAAGCTGATCCCGGGATTTCGGCGGACGGTGCTCTATCATTTGCCCAATGGGAACGACAAGCGGGTGGTATACTTTCTGGCGGTATACGACCAGCAGGAGGCCCACCAAAATCCGGAGGAATTTTTAAAGGTGCTGGTGATGCCCTATCAGGAAGCCCTGCACGCCCTGACCTTTGAAAACGATAAAATGACCCTGCGGGCCGCGGAAAAATGGATGCGGACCCGGGTGGCAAAATAGACGCGGAACAGGAAAGGAAGATGGAATATGGCGTTTGTTCACCTCCATGTGCATACCGAATACAGCCTTTTGGACGGAGCCTGCCGAATTGGCAAGCTGATGAACCGTGTCAAGGAGCTGGGGCAAACCGCCGTAGCCATCACCGATCATGGGGCCATGTATGGGGTCATCGACTTTTATAAGGCGGCCAAAGCCGCAGGCATTCGGCCTGTCATTGGCTGTGAGGTTTATGTAGCCCCCAGAACCCGGCATGACCGGGTCCATGGAATTGATAATGAAAGCTACCATCTGGTGCTGCTGTGCGAGAACATGACAGGGTATCAGAACCTTTGCTATATGGTGTCCCAGGCATTCTTGGACGGCTTTTACAGCAAGCCTCGGGTGGATTATGAGCTGCTGGAGCAGCATCATGAGGGCCTGATTGCCCTATCCGCCTGTCTGGCGGGAGAGTTGCCGAGAAAAATCATGCAGGACGATTTTGCGGGGGCTGTGGCAGCCGCGAAGCGTATGTCGGAGATCTTTGGACCGGATCATTTTTATCTGGAACTCCAGGATCATGGCTATGCCCAGCAGCCGGCGGTAAACCGGGGCCTGCGGCGGATCGCCCGGGAGACGGGGCTGCCTATGGTGGCCACCAATGACGCCCACTACATCACCAAGGCCGACGCCCAAATGCAGGATGTGCTGATGTGCATTCAGATGCAGAAGACGGTGGAGGACCCGGATCGGATGAAGTTCGAAACCGAGGAGTTCTACATCAAAAGCGAGGAAGAAATGGCGGCGCTGTTCCCGGAGGATCGGGAGGCCCTGGAAAATACGGCCCGGATTGCGGAACGCTGCCAAGTGGACTTTGAATTTGGGCACTATCATCTGCCGGACTTCTTTCCGCCGGAGGGCTATACCAACGAGGCGTATTTTGAAAAGCTTT
>CBCTLT010000006.1:0-14470 GCA_965147785.1 uncultured Oscillospiraceae bacterium | reverse complement strand
GTGCAGGAAATGTTTGGCATCCGCGGGGAAAATGGAGCGCTGTGTCTGCGGCCTCAGCTGCTGCCGGAACAGTTTGACGTGCGGAATCGAACCAGCATTATTTTGAAGTTTGGCGGAAAGGCATTCAAGATTGTATACACATTGTTGGAACGCCTGGAGCCTTCCGAATATACAATTGTGAAGGCAGAGCTGGACAATATGCCAATAGCGGATGGACGTATCCTGCCTTCTGAAATGGGAGCATTGGACAAAGAGAAAATACATATTGTGGAAGCTTGGCTCGGGAGAAAAGTACAATGATCGATATCATAAAAGACTATGACAGTCAACCGGCATTTGCCGATTTTTTACCAGGAATTGCGGGGGAGAATGGTATCCCCGCATGGTGCTTTTTCGTAAATCGGGGGCAAGGCGTTGCGAGTTTTGGCACGCAGGATAAGGATCACCCGATCATGGAATTTCGGCCGGCGCACACAGCGTGGCAGGATGTCCAGACGAAGGGCTTCCGTACTTTCTTGAAGTACCATGGGCATGTGTCGGAGTTGTTTGTGAATGCACGGGACAAACAGATGCTGCTTGGGGCAAACAGCTTGACGCTTCAGTGCCGGGAAACAGATGCCCCGGTTCGTGCCCAGGTCCAGTATTTTATTTTACCGAATGCGTGCGTTGGAGCGCTGGCAAGGACGCTGACAATTGAAAATACTGGCAACGGCGTATTGGATTTGGAGGTACTGGATGGACTTCCGGCAATTGTTCCCCAAGGGATCGGAGACTGGCATTTGAAATGCATGACCCAGACCGCAAGGGCCTGGATGGAAACGGTAGGAGGCGAAACAGGCGTCCCCCGATACAGGGTACGGGCAAGCCTGGAGGATAGTGCCCGGGTCGAGCCGATCACCGGTTTTGCGTTTGGATTTTCTTGTGTGGAGGAAGGAAAACGACTGCCTGTCCTGTGGGACCCGGAAGCCGTTTTTGGACAGGATACTTCCTTTGTCCATCCGCATGGATTTGCGCGGATGGATTTGCCGGAGTTGATTTCGGCACACCAGCGCTGCCAAAATCTATTCCCGTGTTTCTTTTCTGGTGCGCGGCTCCGACTGAATCCGGGAGAGAAGAAAACGGTTTATACACTGCTGGGGCACGGAAAAACCGGCAGCGGCTGCGGGAAACTGCTGGAAGAGGCGGTATCGCCCGAATGGTTTGCAAGAAAGCTTGCGGAAGCGGAAACAATGGTGGATACACTGTGTGCGCCAATTGCATGCGACACGGCAGATCCCCGATTTGATGAGTACTGCAAGAGGACGTATTTGGATAATTTCCTGCGCGGCGGCAAGCCGGTACGCTTGGCTGGACATACCTTTCACCTGTACAGCCGTAAGCATGGGGATCTGGAACGGGACTACAATTACTTCTCCCTGACACAGGAGCCGCTCTCCCAGGGAAACGGGAATTTCCGGGACGTGTGGCAAAACAGACGATGTGATGTATCGTTTGCGCCTTTCGTAGGCGGAAAAAATGTTGCCGACTTCTATTCCCTGATCCAGCCGGACGGATATAACCCCCTGGTCATCAAACCGGATCTGGTACAGAGCGCCAGTGGAGAGACAATGACACCGGGGCAGTATGTGCTGCGCTATGGGAGACAGGAGGGAATGGCCCGCATAGCGCAAGGAACGGTAAAAGCAGATGCGGACTTCGGAGAGGGATATTGGACAGACCATTGGAGCTATGGCCTGGATCTGATTGAAGACTTCCTGCGTATCTGGCCGGAACGGGAGCAGGAACTGATGCAAATGGAACTGCCCTGGTACCGGCCGCAGGCGCAAATACTGCCCAGAGAAAAACGCTATAGTGTGTCGGGTGGAGAACTGCGGCAGTATCACTTTCTGGAAGAGAGACCGGGAGAAAAATGGTGCAGGGATGGGTACGGGAATCTGGTAAAGGCTACTTTGCTGGAAAAGCTGGTCTGTATGTGCGCAATGAAATTTGCGGCATTGGATGCCTGGGGCTGCGGCATTGAAATGGAAGGCGGAAGACCCGGCTGGTATGACGCGCTGAACGGATTGCCCGCACTGTTTGGTTCCAGTGTTACGGATGCCATGGAGCTGCTGCGGCATTTGCGGTTTCTGAAAGCTTCTCTTCGGCGCTATGGAGGAAAGGTTTCTTTGCCGGAACCCCATTACATGTTACTGATGCGCCTAAAGCAGAGCGTCGAGGATATTCCGGAGTATACGGGAAATACGGTGCTGGTTGATTTTTGGAACAGCAGCAAATCCGCGCTGGAGCACTGCCGGGAAGAAGTCTATACGCAGGGAGCATGGGACTATGCAGATTGCCAGGCGGAACAGCTGGCTGAAATGCTGGACGCATGGGCAAATTTCCTTGGTCAACGGCTTGCTCTGTGCCGCGGAGAAAACGGGTTGATGCCGACCTATTGCCGATACCGTGTGAAAATGGAGCAAGGAACGCCTTCGTTTGAAAAGTGTGATATGCCGTTGTTCCTGGAATCCAGTGTGCGGGATATGCGCCTATGTGAAAGCAAGCAAAAACGCAAAGAACTGTTTGAGGCAGTGCACCGGAGCGAACTGTTTGACGGCAAGCTTGGGATGTACCGCGTCAATCAGGCACTGGATATATCCGAGCTGGAGCTGGGGCGTGCGGCTGCGTTTACACCGGGATGGCTGGAAAATGGTTCCATCTGGCTGCACATGGAATATAAATATTTGTTGGAATTGCTGCGCGGCGGATTGTATGAACAGTTTTCGGAAACAATGCGGCAGGCTGCGATTCCGTTCCTAGATCCGGCTGTTTACGGAAGAAGTACATTGGAAAACAGCTCCTTCCTGGTGAGCAGTGTGAACCCGGAGGAGGCGCTTCACGGACGTGGATATGTGGCGCGGCTAAGCGGTTCTACGGCGGAATTTATGAGCATATGGCAAATCATGATGTTCGGCCGAAAACCGTTCCTGCGTACAGAAAGCGGCGTGCAAATAAATCTGCAGCCTTGCATTCCGGCGTATCTGATAGATGAAGAGCGCACAATCCGGGCGGCATTCATGGAAAACAGCACCGTGATCTACCACTTTGCGGAGTGCCGAGATTATTTCCCAGGAAGCTACAGTATTCGTATTCGATCTATGGTGGATGTAGATGCAATTCGTCAAGGTGCGGCTACTGAAACAGTGGCGGATATTTTCTGATCTACAGGGCTTCTGTAAATGAAAATACCGAAAAAAGCCTTGGGAACCGTGCGTATTATCCTGTAGTTCAAACAGGCTGCTTTGAGTTGCGGGGAGATTTAAGACTCGCTAATGAAAGAACGCCCATTTCTGCATGAGCTGTAGCTTCATAGCAGAAATGGGCGTTTTTAGGCTAGGTTTCCGTGCTTGCGAGGCTCGTCAGAGCTACCCCAAGCAGGTGTATACCTCCAAATCAGGATAAGAGCAAATAAAGTATTTGACAAAGTAAATAATTTATGTAAATATATTAACAGAAATGGAGGTATTTATGGCTACTATAAAGGAAATCGCGGAAATTGTCGGTGTATCCAGTGCTGCTGTATCCAGAGTGCTGAACTATGACGAAGGGATTTCTGTCAGTGCGGAAACGCGGGCGGCAATTTTTGCCGCGGCTGAAAAAGTGGGATATAAAAAGAGAATCATTTTTCCCAAAATAGAAAATGTCGCGCTTCTGTACTTCACAGAAGCGGAAGATGAGCTGGAGGATATATTCTACCAGAATGTTAAGGATGAGCTCCTGAAGCAAGCCCGGAAAATGAATATCCACCTTACGGTATATAGTAAAAAGGATGGGATGAACGCCATACCAAAGGATCTGAACGCATTTGTTGCGGTGGGTTGGCTGAACAGGAAGGAAATCAACAGGCTGTACAGAATATGCAAGAGAGGCGTGTTTATAGGAACTTCTCCGGACGAGAAGCTGTTTGATGCGGTAAGACCCAATATGGATTCTTTTGTAACTCAAATCGTAGACTACTTTATGGAGAAGGGACACCGCACAATAGGCTTCATTGGCGGCCCCGACAGAAACATCGATACTGGGTTGCCTTCTATGGATATCCGCGAATGGTCCTTCCGGCAAAGCGTCAGCTATTATAATTGCCTGAATGAAGATTATATTCTGATATCCGACAAATTTACGGTAGAGGAAGGCTATCGTTTGGGCAAAGAGCTTCTGACCAAGAAGACGATTCCTACATCGCTTTGTGTTGCAAGCGATACTCTGGCCGTAGGCGTCCTTCAGGCATTGAATGAGGCGGGCGTTCAGGTACCGGAACAAGTGGCGGTATTCAGCATTAACGATGTAAGTATCGCAAAGTATCTGTCACCGCCGCTGACCACAATTCACATTGACATTCCTATCATTTGCGAAACCGCATTGGATCTGCTGCGGAACAGAGTTCTGAGCGGAGGAAAAATAACGAAGTCTATTTTCGTAAATGGAACGCCTGTGTTCCGGAAAAGCTGCTGATATAACAGGATAGCAGGAGATGCGTTTATTGCATCTCCTTTTCCGTTTTGCACAAATTACAGTTTTGTTTATGTTGTAAATCGCTGAATTTTATCGTGGTCGCTGCGGCTGTATTGACAAGACGAGTTATGAGTGATATATTCTGAATAGTAAATAATTTACCTACAATAAGATAAATTATTTAACTATCATCAACAAAGGAGAATATGTCATGAAAAAGAAGCTGTTGTCTATTTTAGTTATCCTGTGCATGATCCTGTCTCTTGCTGCCTGTGGCAGCGCCCCCAAAGCGGAACCGGATGAAAATGGAAACTATGTCGTGAATGGAAGTTTTGAGGAAGCGGATTTCACAGGGTGGGCTGTTACCAATATCGACGATTCCACTGAGGAACTGGATATCTATACCCGTGAAACGGATTGCTGCGACGGTGTTCAGTCTCTGCACTTCTATTCAGGCTCCAGCAATGTTAACTTTACTGCGGAACAGACCATTTCCGGTCTGGAAAAAGGAAGCTACAAGCTGACCGGTTATATTCAGGGCGAGGCCGCTGGGGACGAGAACGCAGAGGTCTTCTTCTACGCAGTAATCAACGGCAAGACATACAAGGCTGACGCGGAATTGAATGGCTACGTTAATTGGTACGCCGCGGAACTGGACAATCTGGATGTTGCGAATGGAGAAATTACCATTGGCGTGAGTGTGACCACTGCTCCCGGCGGTTGGGGTACGATCGATAACATCACTTTGGTCAAGGAGTGATCTATGGGCTTTGTCAAAGGTATGGATGTATCCATGGCAAAGGCGCTGGAGGCACACGGTGCATCCTACTATTTGGATGGAAAACAGGATGATCTGTTCCGCATCCTGAAAAAATGCGGAACAGACATGATACGCCTCAGGATCTGGCCGGATCCCTATGACGCGTCCGGAGCACCTTATGGCGGCGGAAATAATGATTTGCAGACTACAGTGGAGCTGGCACAGCGGGCAAAGAGCAGCGGGATGGAAGTGCTTCTGGACTTTCAGTACAGCGATTTCTGGGCAGACCCCGCGAAGCAGATCAAGCCAAAGGCGTGGAAATCTCTCACTGGAAAAGAGCTTGAGGCAGCGGTATATCTGCATACCCGTGAGACACTCAAGTATCTGAAAAACCGCGGTATCATTCCGGCAATGGTTCAGGTCGGGAACGAGATCACAAACGGTTTTCTATGGCCGGATGGACATGTCAAAAACTTGGCGGCAATGGCAGGTCTTTTACAAGCCGGAATTTACGCAGTGAAAGAAGAATGTCCTGAAGCAAGAATTGTGCTGCATCTGGATTTCGGAACAGACGCCGAGCTGTATGAACGGTGGTTTGACGCTATTGAGCCGTTTGACATTGACTATGACATCATCGGTATGTCTTACTATCCACACTGGAACGGAGGACTCAACCTTCTTCTTGACAATATGAATCGGGTAAGTCAAAAATATGGTAAGGATGTCATGATCGCCGAAACCTCCATTGGGTACACAACGGACACGCTTGGCTGTACGGGGCTCGTGTTCACACAGGAGCTTGAAAAAAATACCGGATATCCTGCGACAGAAGCGGGTCAGATGCAATTCCTCCGTGATTTGTTTGAAACCGTCCGGAGTGTGTCCGGGGGACACGGAATAGGGGTATTTTACTGGGAGCCTGCATGGCTGCCCATCCCGGCCTGTACATGGGCGAATGCGAATGGCTGCGCCTATATGAACGATCAGGTTGAGGCGGGCAATTCGATGGCAAATCAAGCGCTTTTTGACCGGGACGGGAATGCGAATGCGGCATTGCTGAACTTAAAACAAATGTAGGAGGTAAAGGAATGAAAAGGACAATAGCGTCTGTTCTGACGGCTCTGGTCATGGCGCTGGTGTTATCCGGATGCGGTTCCTCCAAAGAACCGGATACGAAATTGACCATCTGGACCAACATGAGTGTAGAGGCAGAAACAATTCAGGCCTATGCGGACGAGTGGGGGACTGCCAATGGATATCAGGTGGAAGTGATTCATCAGTCTCCGTCTGTCCAGAAATTTGCGCAGGCGATCAAGAGCGAAGATGGTCCCGATGCGGTTGTGGGAATCCCCAATGACCAGCTTGCCGATTATGTCAATGCGGGTCTGGCGGCAGAAGTTCCCGCAGACCTTTACGCGGATGAAGATTTTGCTGATGCGGCAATTCAGGCGTGCTGCGTCAGCGGTGTCCGCTATGCCGCGCCGCTTTCCGTTGAAACGACCGCCCTCTTCTACAATACCGATCTGGTAGATCAGGTGCCGGCAACGTGGGAAGAGCTGGTTGCAGGTGCGGCGGAGATTGGCGGAGTTCAGTTCGATGCTACCAGCATTTACTATGATCTCGGATTTGTACGGGCATGCGGCGGCTATATTTTCAAGTACGAAAATGGTTCCTATGACGTTACGGACATTGGTCTGGCAAACGAAGGCGCCGTTCAGGCGTATGAATTTATAAATGCGCTCTGTAATGAATATGGCCTTGTATCCGCGGATGTTACCGCAGACATTGCCAGAAGTAATTTCCAGAACGGTCAGACTGCTTATTATATTGGCGGCCCTTGGGATATCGACGGATTTACCTCCGCAGGAACGCCCTTTGCCGTTGCACAGATGCCCACCTTTCATGGCCAACCGTTTATTACTCCCGTGGGGACACAGGTTTGCTTTGTGAGCAACGAAAGCGACAGTCAGGAGAAGGCATGGGAATTTATCATGTACCTGATTGATCACGGCGCGATAGGAATGTATGAGTCCGGAGACCGGATTCCCGCAAAACTGACCGATCAGGCGGAGGAAACCATCCAGAGCAACGCCTATTCTAAATCGTTTATAGCGCAGATACAGAATGGTGAACCAATGCCCACCGTGTCTGAAATGGGTCAGCTATGGTCTATTCACACCAACAACATCCGCTCAATGTGGACTGGGGAACTGTCTCCTGAGGCTGCTGCCGAAAATATGGTAAAGCAGCTGAAGGAAGCTGTTGACCTGATGAACTCCGGAAAGTAGTGATACCATGAGGGGAAAAGACAACACAAAAGCAATTCCATACCTGTTACCGGCTCTGGTTTCCATTCTGATCGTGACCTGCATTCCGATCATTTATACGATCGTAATTTCTTTTACCAATTACAACATGTATCACCTGAACGATTTTACGTTCATTGCGTTTCAGAATTACCTCACGGTCTTTTCCGGAAGCCTGAAGGATGTCTTTTTCCCGGTGCTGGGATGGACGGTGTGTTTTGCTGTGCTCAGTACACTGGGGTCCTATACTATGGGACTCGGTCTTGCGATTCTTTTGAATAATCCAAAAATGAAGGAATCAAAGGTCTACAAAACCATCCTGATCGTTCCATGGGCGCTTCCCTCTACCATTGCGATTCTGGCATGGCAGGGGCTTTTGAACGAGCAGTATGGCGGTATCAATAATCTGCTTCATGCGCTCGGTATTACAGCCAATATCCCATGGATGACGGACGCACTCTGGGCACGGATCGGCATCATCATTGTGAATGTCTGGCTCGGGTTTCCTTATATGATGAATGTTTGCCTCGGCGGACTTCAGGCGATCTCGAATGACTACTATGAGGCAGCCAAAATTGATGGTGCATCCAGATTCCAGTGTTTCAGAACGATCACACTCCCGCTGGTGACCAAGCTGTCGATCCCATTGGTCATCTCAACGTTTGCTGCTAATTTTAATAACTTTGGAAATATCTACATGATCACGCAGGGTGGTCCGGCACGTGTGGACAATCAGTTTGCGGGTTATACGGATATATTGGCAAGCACAACGTACAAGATGACGACCTGGTCAAACCGATATGAACTGTCCGCAACCTTCAGCGTGCTGATATTCCTCATTGTGGGAACATTTACGCTGGTCAATATGCACATGTCGGGTGCATTCAAGGAGGTTGACTGATATGAATAGAAAAATGTCACCTCACGAAACAAGAAAGCTGTGGATGGGCAGGGTGGTGATTTGGGTCACCATTATAATTGTTCTGTTCCCGGTTCTGTGGATCGTCATGTCCTCCTTTTCAGCGGGAGACAGTTTCTTCCTGTCATCGTTGTTTCCCAAGAAATTCAGTATTGAACATTATACCAGCCTTTTTCAGGAAACGAATTTCATGCTCTGGACGTGGAATTCTGTGAAGCTGTGCCTGATCGTGGCGGCGATCCAGCTGGCTATGACGTCTCTTGCGGCATATGCTTTCTCGCGGCTTCGCTTCACGGGAAGAAAGTACGGGCTGATGTCCCTGCTTGTTCTTCAGGTTTTTCCGAGCAGCATGGCTGTGGCCGGCTATTACATTCTCATATACGAATTTGGATTGGTGGACAGCAATGCGGCGCTTATTTTTGTGCTTGCCGGAGGAAGTGCATATAATATCTGGCTGCTGAAGTCCTACATAGATGGCTTGCCGAAGGAACTTGACGAGGCGGCCATGGTAGATGGCGCAACGCATTTTCAGGTGTTTCGGAAAATCATTCTGCCGTTGGCAGCGCCGCAGCTGGCAGTTATTTTCCTGTTCTCCTTTATCGCAACTTACAGCGAGTATGTGATAACGTCGATCTTTCTGCAGACTCCGGGCAAGATGACCCTCGCACTGGGACTCCAGACGTTTATCAGTGACCAGTTTGCCGCGCATTGGACCACGTTTTCTGCTGCGGCGGTTCTGTCGTCTATCCCCATAATGATCGTCTTCATGTGCTTACAGAAATATATCCAGAGTGGACTTGTTTCCGGAGGCGTCAAAGGATGATAAGTAGACAAACCAACTATTTGAAAGGGGCTATTACGAAAATGAAGAGATTATTCGCATCTGTAATTTCATGTGTTCTGATTCTTTCCCTGATCTGCTCTGGCTTGACGGTGTTTGCGACCACAATTACGGGAGCAGTTGACACTGATAACTTTGTCCGAGGCGTAGATGTATCCACTCTCGATATGCTGGAAGACCTTGGCGCACGTTTTTATCAAAATAACGTAGAGAGCGATGCCCTCACGATTTTGAAAAATAATGGCGCTAACTATGTGCGGCTGAAATTATGGGTAGATCCATACGACGAAAACGGAAATCCTTATGGTGGTGGTAATAATGATTATGCAACCACTTTGGCGCTGGCAAGGCGGGCAAAAAACCTCGGAATGGGAGTGTTGATTGATTTCCACCTGAGTGACTTCTGGACAGACCCTGCCAACCAGATTAAACCCAAGGCATGGAAAGATCTGTCTTACTCCGAACTGAAGACTACATTGTACAACTACATGAAAGACACGCTGAACAACTTTGCGGCGGCAGGCATTGTTCCTGAAATGGTTCAGGTTGGCAATGAGATATCCACGGGCATACTTCATGATGATGGCAAGGTTGGCAACGGAAATGAGGATTTTTCCAATCTTGCCGGACTCCTGGAATCTGCGATTGCTGGTGTTAGAGCATCCTCTGCATCCAATACCAAAATCATCCTGCATTTGGATATGGGAGGTCAGAACTCTCTCTATACATGGTTCTTTGGCGGATTGCTGACGGTCTCCCCCAATCTGGACTTTGATGTGTTTGGCCTTTCCTATTATCCGATGTGGCACGGGACCATGGAGGGCTTGCAGTATAACATAAACTACTTGGCTTCCACTTATGGCAAAGAGGTATGTATTGTTGAAACTGCATATGCATGGACAACAGAAGATGGTGATGGTGTCGGCAATGTATTTATCAGTGGAGATGAAGAAGTCGGTGGATATCCTGCAACGGTTGAAGGACAATTTGCTTTCATGAACGATCTGGAATCCGTCATTCTTAATGTTCCTAATGATAAGGGGCTTGGTTATTTTTACTGGGAACCCGAATGGCTGCCGGTAGAGAATGGAACTTATGCAACGGATGCAGGCGTTGCATACAAGAATGATACCTACACCCCATGTAATACCTGGGACAATATGACGTTGTTCGATTTTAATGGCAGTGCATTGTCTTCTATCAAGGTGCTGAATCAACCTGCGGAGAATCTGCTATCGAATATCAGTTTTGAAAATGATGGCGTTACAACCACTCCCGCCGACTGGAATGTATGGCTTAGCGACTCCTCAGATACGGGGACTGTAAAGACGGAATATGGTTATGCATATGATGGTGATTATAAGCTGACATTCTGGGATGATTCTGCCTACTCCTGCTCTGTATATAAGACATTTACAAATCTTCCCAACGGTACGTATCAATTCTCAATTTGGGCAAAGACCAATGGGGATCAGGATGTGCTTCAGTTGTATGCGAAGAATTATGGAGGGGATGAACTGACCACTACTATTACTACAAGTGATATTAACTGGAACATCTTTACCATCGATGAAATAGTTGTTACCAACAACACTTTGGAAATCGGAGTCTATACTGTTGCCGGTGCTGATGATTGGTGTAACCTCGATATGGCTATTCTGAGAAAAGTTGAGTAACAGAGAGCAGTCATTTCTCCAATTAAGCCGGAAATTCTGTAAAATGCAATATGAACGTGGAACAGGGCGCAGGGAGAAATCCATGATGAAAGGATCAGCTATATGTCGACGTTTGTTATAAATATCATCCACCGGCCTGAAATGGTGCCCGAGTACGCCGAGAAGGTCACGGGACACGGTCAGGCGGAAAATATCGGCCGTAAGGCGCTGCTGACCGAAAGTCTGGATATCTTCAAGCTCCAGCAGCAGTGCGCCCATGAAAACGGTCTGAAAACCACCATCCAGATGACCTACGCCAGCCTGTTCAATGACGAGGCCGTGGCTCTGGCCAAGGAGCATCATGCGGTCTATGGCGACGAGATCGCCCTGAGCCTGCTGGGGTTGCCCTGCGAGCAGTTCCGGGAGAAATACAAGACGAAGGATTTCTGCATCTGGATGTTCTCCATGGAGGACAAGAAGGCCATCGTCCGGGATGTGTTCGGCAAATTCTATGAGAAGTTCGGATTTTACCCGGAATCCACGGGCTCTTACTATCTGGACGCCGATCTGATCAACTTCATCAAGGCGGAATACCCCAGCGTAAAATGCGCCGTTGCCACCTGCTGGGAGGAAGGCCCCAAAGCCTACCACACCTGCAATAATTCATGGTATACTTTCATGGACGGCGGCCCATGGGCGCCATGGATCCCCTCCAAGGCCAACACCCACGCGCCAGCGGCCAACGAGGACGAGGATTCCGGCATTGTCGCCATTCCGCACCTGAGCCGCGACCTGCTGGCCTGCTATGACGGCAACGGCTCCAACTTCGGCACCCACCCCCAGAATGTGCTTCGCGGTATGATCTATGATACGAAAACATGGGAATATCCCTACCTGTACAATCTGATCGACCAGTACCGCAGTCTGTCCAAGTACAACAACGGCTACGCCTACAACATGATGTTTGTCGGCCCCGGCTGGATGAACAAAATGGGACGCTGGGAAGCGCCCTATGAGCTGCTGAAAAAGTCCTATTGGGATGGCTGCGCTTACTACGGCCAGCTGAAAAAAGAGGGCAAGCTGGTGGATATGACCATGTCCGAATTTGCCGATTACTACCGGGAAAAGAAGACCTACACCGAGCCGGAGTGCGCGCTGTGGCGGGATATTCTCTACGGCAGCAACAAGCAGCTGTTCTGGTACTGCGACCCCTATATGCGCGCAGGCGTGAACATGGATCAGGGCGGCGCGATTTTTGATCTGCGGCCATATGTGGCAAAGCTGCATTGGCCTGTGGGCATTGGCACGCCTCATGTGCAGGACGCGAGCTACCCCTTCCTGATGCAGGAAAAGTACCGCGCCGGTTACTTTACCCATTACGCTGGGGAAGGAACCATCCGCAGTGCCAAAATCTGCCACAACGGCGAGGAAGTGGATCTGTGCCTGTGCCGCACCAAGGCGCATTTCTCTCAGGAGGGCAGAAGCCGCATCCTGACGCTGGATCCGGTGGAGATCGTATTCTCCGACCTGACGGTGAAGCTCCAGACGGTCATCACCTTTGCCGAGGGCGAAAGCAATATCCGCATCGACCGGAACATTCTTTCCATGTCCGACCCTGACGCGGATGTGACCATCAACGAATACATGGTCGGCTGCTACGGCACCACTGAGTACACCGAGGATATGTCCAGCCTGACTCTGGGCGTGGATGGGCAGGCCATCCCCTACGAGTACAAGTGCCGGGAACTGGCTGCGGACAATGCCGGCGAGGTCTGGTGCAAGCTGCCTCCCATCGACACGCTGGTCAGCATGACCTGCGACGGCCGGGAGAAGAAGGGCTACGTCAAGGAAGGCTACGCCTTCAGCCCCATGTTTACCCTGGGCTATACCGGAAAACTTCAGCAGAAGGAGGTCTTCACCACATGGCTCAATCTACGAAAGGCAGACTGAACTACCGCTGCCCCTCCTGCTTTATGCGGGATCTGGACATAGACATGTTCTATGACAGTGAAAAGCAGGAGTTCTACTGCATCCGCTGCCAGTTTTTCGGCACGGAGGAACAGGTCCTCAAAATGAACGAAATGGTTCGCGTCCGTTATAAGGACATGATGAAGCGCTTTACCGATTTCGAGGATTTTTCCGAATAACCATCCCCCGCAGAGCAGCGGCTGACGCTGTCAGCCGCTGCTTTTCCTGAAAAAGAAGAGTCCTCTGCCAGTTCATATGGCAGAGCAGATATAAAACGAGGTTCGCCTATGAATACATTTATCAAAGGAATGGATTTGTCCACGCTGCCAGAAGTGGAACGCTGCGGCGGGAAATTCTATGATAACGGCAAGCCCGGCGACGCCGTTTCCATTCTGAAAAGCTACGGCATGAATCTGGTACGGCTGCGGCTGTGGAACGACCCCTACAGCGAAGACGGCGTTCCCTACGGCGCAGGCACGGGGTCGATTGGATGCTGGATCTCCACTACAGCGATTTCTGGGCAGACCCCGGCAAGCAGACCATTCCCAAAAGCTGGCGGGGAATGGAGCCGAAGGCGCTGGCCGGAGCCGTCTATGATTTTACATTTTCCGTAATGACCACGTTGGCAAGCAGCGGCCTGCTTCCCACCATCACGGCGGTGGGGAATGAGCTGTCCAACGGGCTGCTGTGGCCTTACGGCAGGACGCCCAATTTTGAAAACATCGTGCTGTTCCTGAACGCGGGCATTCAGGCCGTCCGGGACGCCGCGCCGGGGGTAAAGATCATGCTGCATCTGGACAACGGCGGCAACAATACGCTGTACCGGACGTGGTTCGACAGCTATTTTGCCAGCGGCGGCAAGGATTTTGATTATATCGGGCTGAGCTACTACCCCTTCTGGCACGGCACCATGGACGACCTGCGAAACAACATGCAGGATCTTGCGCTGCGGTATCACAAGGACATGATCGTGGCCGAGGTATCCACGGGCTTTACGCTGGAGGATTACGCCTCCTACGAAAAGCTGGCGTCGGAGGAGCGGAAGGGCATGGCCACCAAGCGGGAGCTGGCGGAAAAGGTTCCCTATCCCATGACCCCGGAGGGGCAGAGCACATTCATGCTTGACATCATGAAGTTGATCCGGGACGTTCCCGAAAACCGGGGCAAGGGCTTCGTCTATTGGGAGCCTGCGTGGCTGCCCGTCCCCCGCTGCGGCTGGGCGAACGAAGCCGCACTGGCCTACACCGGAGAACAAGGCCCCGGCGGCAACGAATGGGCCAATCAGGCATTGTTCGACTACGACGGGAACGCTCTGCCCGCCCTGAAAACCATCCGTGATTTCGGATGCGACTTTGATTAACGATCTAATGACAAAAGGAGTTTTTCACATGATTACATTTTACAAAGAATACATGATTCAATACAATGAGCGTCCCGTGCAAGATAGTTATTCCAAGCAAAATGAGCGCCCCAAACAGATTGTCGTTACTTCAATCGTTGCAAATGGTAATTTCCATTGTATGTATGGCG
>CBCTLT010000005.1:0-14890 GCA_965147785.1 uncultured Oscillospiraceae bacterium | reverse complement strand
GACAGTATGGAAATTCAGATTGCGGGCGGGCTTATCATCGTTCACGACCTAGCAGGAGCGCAGACCTATTACATTCAACATTGACGGCGGGACAGACCGCAGAAAGGATAAGTACATGAGTTTTTTGAACGACATTCGCACCACTACCAGAAAGTATGTTGCACAGATCAGCAACGCAAACGACCGAATTAAAGATTTTGAGAAAAAGGGCGCAATGTATTCCCGTGAGTATTTTCAGAAGGAACGCAGCAAACTGGAAATGGAAAAGCAGGACATTTTGAACCGTGGGTATTCCGATATTCAGGCACTTGCAGATGCCTATAAGAAAAAGGTACAGGATGCAGATGCTTTTGACGGAAGCAAGGTAACAGATGATGCCAAATTACTGACCGGCGCATTCAAACTGAAATCCGAAGATTTAGAGGCCATGTTTGACCGAGCCGCAGCAGATCGCAACCGAACTATGATGCGTGCCGTTTCCGATTATGTTCGTGAACACATTCAGGAGTTTGCAGGATTTCCCCGCGTATTCTATACCGCAGCCGACAAGATGGAAGCCGCCGACATTATGGCGCAGTATGCACGGAACGCTTTTTCTCGCCCGGAGTATTCAGACATTATGGATTCAGACCGGTATTTTGAACAAATCACGCCCGCAGCTATCAAGGGCGAGTAAAGCAGGTATTTCCGTGAATGGGAGGTAAGATTCGACCGCCCCCCTCCCTTGGCTATTGCAAAGCCCCCCTAAACGGCAGTAACGAGTTTCGGTCAAAGTACAGTACCGGAACCGCCGTCAAAGCACCGACGGATGGATGAATCATTTACGCCGTGTTCTATGTTATCCCCGGCCTAACTAGGCCGGGGAATCTTCGGTGTTTAATTCAACAAAAATTCAACACCACTACAAAAAGTTCAACTATTTTGCAAAATGATACACAACGAAAAATCCTAAAACCCATTGAGATATAAGGATTTTCTAAAAAACACGAGACGATAAAAAACACTTGATTTTGAACTCATAACCCGAAGGCCGCAGGTTCAAATCCTGTCCCCGCAACCATAATATCAAAACGGTATAGATGCCACTGGCGAAAAGCCAGTGGCATCAACCGTTTCCGGGTTTTTTCACTCGCAAATTTTATATTTTTTCTCATAGATGCAAAACGCATTTTAGAGATACGTTCATGGATTTGAACCTCTCTTTTTCCCACAATCGTCCATACTGCACATTTTATGCCGCCTGTGGTTCAGAATTTTTCTGTGCCACGGGCGGCTTTTTGCGTTTTCAGGGAGGTTTTTTGAAAATTTGTTGGTTCTGCTTGGTTTCCTCAAAAATCTTCTGTGGCATTGCTGAATAGCTTCTTTCGACCTTTACGGGTATGCTTGCTTTGCAAATCAAGCAAAGGAGGAGGCAGCATGGAACAGACGAAAAATCTATGCGCTCAGATTCCCATTACGCTCCATACCCGAGTGCGTCAGGAGCAGGAGAAATCCGGCAAAACGCTCAGCGAGTACATCACAGAAATTCTCACCAGCTATTTTGAAGGAGGAAACAGCATGGCAAGCAGAACATTGGCTTTGCCAACAGCATTACGGGTATAGAGAATGATTAGTGCAAGGACAAACACCATGCCGATGATACCTAGAACGGGAGCCGCAGTTGCGGTGGTTTCAAAGAATACCGAACCAAAGTTATTGCCTGTCAGGGGAGAGCCGGGTCCGAGCTGTGCGGAGGAAATGCCGCCGAACATCAGACCGGGCACCAGCCGACGTGGTACGTTGCTCTTCTCAGCAAGCATCATAATAATGGGGAGCAGCATGAAAATCGCACAGAAGGCATCCAAACCGCCATAGCATACCACAAAGCAGGTCATGGTACAGAGAACACCGCCCACAACAGCTCGATTTCTTCCTTCCCGTTTTGCCACAAACCATCGGAAGAAGCAGTCGGCAATGGTTTCTGCGGCACCTGTAACCTTAAACAACGCACCGAGAATGCTGGCGCTAAGGAAAAACAAGAAGAACATTGTTATCATCTGGTTAAAACCGGAGATATACAAGTCGGCAAGACCAGACATAATGTTGGAGCCATTGAAGAGCAGCACGAGACAGGCTGCGATCAGCGGCGCGATAATGGGATTCCAACCCTTGAACAGCATATAGATCAGTAGGGCTGAGATTGCGATTACAGAAATGACCTGAACGACAATCATTAGATATTCTCCTCTCTCTGATATTCCGAAAGGCAGGCGGTATCGCTTTTCTCACGGGTTCCGCACAGCCTGTCGGGCGAAAACTGTCTTATATTATAATTTCGAGAGGAAGATTCGTACAATATACAACCATCATGAACAATCACCTTAGAGGCATAAAAACGACAAAAAAAACTCATACCCATGCATACAAATGCATAGGTATGAGCGCAAAAGATATAAAATCAGGATGAATTGGCAGTTCAGAATGGATCAATAGCCCATTTCCGAGTTGACCATCTTAAAGTATGCCACCAGTTGACCGTAAAACTCCCGTGCCGCTTGAGAGGTATAGTGCCGTTTGCTGCTGGCAATACCCAGCGTGCGATGAAGGCAGGTATCCTCAATGGAGAGAACCCGAATACGGGACATCATCTGCATGGGCAGATTCTTACGGAGGTCGTAGACACCCAGGGCAGAGATCATGGCAACGCCCACATTTCGTTCTACCATGGAACCAAGTACTTCATATTCGTTTCCGATGAAGGCAAATGGCTGGTTAACGCCCTGTGCGCGGAGCTGCTGGTCAACATAATCCGGAGAATCGGAATCATTGAGAATGATCCGTTGCTGATCCAACTCTTTCAGAGTGATGGTCTGACGGTCTGCAAAGGGATGACTGGCGGATACAAGCAGATAATACTGCTCTGTAATGAGCGGTGTCCAGTTATATTCCGTAGCGGGAAGCGGCTCGTAGGTCAGGGCATAATCCAATGCGCCCCGATCCAGCAGTGCCTTTACGGTGTCGGTCTCAAAGGCTCGTCGCTGACGGAACAGGACATTTGGATGCTCCTCCATGTACTGAATCATCAGCGGATTGATCTGGCGGGCTGCGCTGGTGGAAATAGAGACCCGGCCTACATGTTGATCCCGCATTTCCTTCAGCTGCTGTTCACCATCTGTAAGCTCTCGCATGACAGTCTCTGCACGGGTGTAAAAAGCACGGCCATAATCGCTAAGGACAATGCCTCTGCCGTTCCGTTCGAACAGCGGGACACCGAGACTTTCCTCCAGTCTGGAGATACAGCGGCTCACAGAGGACTGGGCCACATGCAGGGAGTTCGCTGCCGCTGTCACATTTTCCGTACGTGCTACTGCAAGGAAGTATTCAATCTGAAGAAAATCCATAAATAAGCTCCTTTCGTCGGTGCATATATAACCCATACGCAGAATCATATCAATTGTGAATATACCGATGTCTCTGAGTGCATAAATTGTCTTTAAATGCATTCATTTATCACACTTGTAGCATCATACCAGTTACATTCAATATTGGACAGCGCATAGATCCGTCTTTACAATGGGGGCAGCCGGGAAATATATCCCTTTCACGCTCATTCTATCAGGTTTGCGTATGATATGCAATCCATAGGAATGATCAAAAAACGTAATTCGAGAAAGGAGCACCACAATGAAAAAGAGTATGTCCCTGATGCTTGCACTTGCTATGGTACTTTGTTTGCTGTCCGGCTGCGGATCACAGCCGAAGTCTGTAGCAGATGTGGATTCTGCCGCAGGAGTTCAGCACTCATCTGTTTCTGAGGACGAAGATGATCCCGCTGAGGAAGAACCTGTCGAGGAGACTTCTTCCGAGGTTTCCGAAATCAGTGCAGAAGAGAAAGCACCCTCTCCCATGAACGGCATCGTCATTCCCGCTGAGGAATGTCAGGCAAATGGCTACGATGTAACCTACGGTATGTTTGACTTTGAGACCTATATTGATCTGCCGCTGACCGAGGATGGAGATACCCTGTCCTACTGGTTTATGCTCCAGCCTTTCATGATGGGCTATAACAATTATACCCCGGAGGATTTCACCTACTTCAAAGAGATGGAGGCACGGACCGGCGTACATCTGGATCTGATTCCCGTTTCTATGTTCAGCGTTTCTGAGCAATTCTCCCTGATGGTTACTTCCGGCGATTATTCTGATATGATTGAAGGAGCAACCGCCTATTACAGCGGCGGAGCAACCAAGGCCATTGAGGATGGTTTCCTTGCAGATATGACAGAGTATCTTGACGAAATGCCCAACTATGTGGCATGGCTGGATTCCGATCCTTCCTATCGCAAGGATGTGGTTACGTTGGATGGCGGCATGGCATATGCAGCCTGTTTTACTGAAGTTGAGCGCAATGTTGGTCCCCAGTTCCGCGGTGACTGGTTGGACAAGCTGGGACTGGATGTTCCCACTACTTACGATGAATATCACGATGTGCTCAAAGCTTTTAAGGATGCTTACGGTGCAGGAATCTGGCTGGACAGCTACGGCGCACAGAGAAACAATGTACTCTCAGCGGGTTTCAATGTTCATTCCAACAACTCAGACCCTACCGTAAAGCCCTTCCGCGTTGTGGATGGCGTAGTAGAATACTCCCCTTATACAGATGACTATCATGATTTTATGCGTATGCTTGCTGCATGGTGGTCTGAGGGCCTTATTTATCAGGACTTCCTGAGTCAGCAGAGCGTTTCAACTCCGGATAACAGTCTTGTTCTCAATGGCGTTGTGGGCGCATGGGCAACTGACAACAACACCATGACCACCTACGATAGTCTCAGTGACGAAATTGACATACGTCCTGCTCCGCTGCCCAGACAAGAGGCAGGGCAGACGCTGCACCTCTATGCCCAGAGCGGCAAATGCGGTGACGGTACATCTATCTCCACAACCTGCTCCGATCCCATTCTGGCTGCACATTGGCTGGATTACAACTACACCTATGAAGGAACGCTCCTTTGCGGCTACGGTGTTGAGGGTGAAGGCCTGACCTTTGACGAAGAGGGCAAACCCATGTATACCGATCTGGTGCTGAACAACCCGGATATGATCACGGTGGCCTGCTCCCTGCTATATTCCAAGTACGGCGGCGCTGGCGTCATTGATGCCTACCGCTACACCCCTGGCTACACGGAAAAGCAGCGGAATGCAACAGAACTCTGGCTGGAGAACCTGGATACAGAATGTGAATTCCCAAATGCTGTTCAATTCAAGGTAGAGGAATCCACAGAGTACAGCACCATAATGTCTGATCTAAACACTTATGCTACACAGTCGACACTGCAATTCATCACCGGAGAGCTGTCAGTTGAGGATGATTGGGATGCCTATATTGCGAATCTGGAATCCCTGGGTGTAGTGCGCGTGCAGGAAATTTGCCAAATTGCATATGACAGATATAGCTTAGCTTGAGAATTGGAGGTTTAACATGAGTAATCTTATCAAAAATGCAAACTTGGTGGTCATCGGCGCTGGCGGAGCGGGACTTGCGTCCGCCGTCACGGCCATGCAGTCCGGACTTGACAAGATCATTGTTCTGGAGAAGAGCCCCTTCACCGGCGGCAACTCCCGTATGGCAGGCGGTCACATGGTCTGTGTCACCACAGAAGACAAGCCCGGTACCGTCGGCACCGCGGAGGAGACCTTCCGTGAGGTCATTCGTTTTCACCACTATTCCCGGGTGGAGCCCAAGCTCCTTCGGAAGTATCTGGACAACACCCGCGGCACCATTGACTGGCTGGAAGCAATGGGCTTCCCCTATGTGGAAAACGGCGGCGGTATGCGGGATGGCAAGTATCCTTTCGGCAACTTCAAGGCCGTTACCACCCACATGAAGAATATGCTGCTGGAAGCAGGCAATGAGGTGCTATTGAACACCGCTGCAACAGGAATCCAGAAGGACGCTGATGGAAAAGTCTGCGGCGTTACCGCAAAGGCTGCGGACGGCACAGAGCTGACAATCCATGCAAAGGCGGTCGTAATCGCCACAGGTGGCTTTACCGGGAACTCTCAGCTGCTCCACAAGTATTTTCCCGATCAGTATGACGACAACTACTATACCGATGCGCTTCCGCAGGATGGTGACGGTATTGCGCTGGCACAGGGAGCAGGTGCAGCCCTGACTGAGTATTGTACGCTGGTCAAGGAGAACGCCTACAGCTGCAACTCCCGTTTGGATGCTCCGAACCGTGCAGCCCATCAGGCCTGCTCTCTGTGGATCAATAGCCACGGCGAGCGCTTCCACGATGAGAGCGACACCTTCAGCAACGAGTCCACCAACTCACTGACTCGTCAGCCCGGCAAGATCGGGTATGCACTCTTTGATGAGAACATTATCTCCACCCTGGAAAAAATGCTTGCCGATGCCATCGCAGACGGCAGCTTTGATCCCAACGCCCCCATCTCCTTCGATGATATGCAGAACAATCTTATCAATGTATTTGATGCTATGCGGCTGCGCACCTCACTGGAGGACGAATGGAAGCGGAACGAAGGATGGGTATTCAAAGCAGACACCCTGGAGGAACTGGCAAAAATGATTGGTGTCAAGGAATCCGCTCTCCTCAAGACCGTCAGCGAGTACAACGAGGACTGTGAAAAGGGTCACGACCGACTCTTCGGCAAACCTGCTCCGGCACTGCTTCCCCTGACCAAAGCACCCTACTACGCGCTGAAGTTCCGTCCCATTCTCATTGACACCGTGGGACCCATTGTCATCAACGAAAACATGGAAGTGCTGGATGATGCACATGAGCCGATTCCCGGTCTGTATGCCGCCGGTGTCATCACCTCCGGATCTCAGGGTACAGACTACACCCTACATGGTGCAGCGCTGAGCTTCTCCCTGTTCTCCGGTCGTTTTGCCGGAAAGAGCATCGTAAACTATCTGGGAATCTGATAGGAGGATTATCTATGTATCGTATTGGAAACGAGTGCATCGCCTGCGGGCGCTGCTTTAGAAACTGCCCCATCGAATGTATCGAACCCGGGGACGAAAAGTACGAGATCAATCAGGATCTGTGCGCCCAGTGCGGAACCTGCTTTGAGCTGGAAACCGAAGAATGATATTTCTGTCCGGGAGTGTAGACTCCCGGACAGAATCACAACAAGCAAGGAGGAATTCCTATGAAAACCTATACCCAGGAGCAGCTTGCATCCCGGATTGCAAATCTCCGCAGTGTGGAGAACGTGATGAGCAAGTATGCGTTTCTGACCTACTACAAGCGCTTCGACGAAGCGCTTCAGAAGTACTGGTGTGCGCCCGAAAAGGAGCCCACCCTTACTACAAACGATAAAAAATATACCGGTTATGCCAGTGTATACAATTTCCTGGTGGAATGCGGTGAAGCCGACACACGCAGAGACAATGCGATTATGCGCCAGCTGTTCCCAGAGGAATTGGGTGAGAAGAAGGACAGCGAAATGTGGGGTGCCGGCACTGCCATAGTACATACCATCACCACCCCTGTCATTGAACTGGCCGAAGATGAAGAGACTGCCAAGGGTATGTTCTATTCTCTGGGTGCTTGCACGGAGATCGATCCCGAAAAGGGTCCCAAGGCCTACTGGGTCTGGGAAAAGTACGCCGCAGACTTTGTGAAGGAAGCAGATGGCTGGAAGATCTGGCACCTTGTTATTATGACTGACTTTAAAACGCCTGTGGGCGAAAACTGGGCCAAGGTCAACCTTGCTCCCACCGGCTCCTACTATACCGCCTATAAACCGGAAATTGCTCCTCAGGCGGGTGTCCCGGTTCCGAAACCCTATGAGACCTTTGGAGACACATTCAGCTACTAAAAAGGAGGAATTATTATGACGGATTATGAAGCACTTAGCCGTGCGTATGACGTGTATCTCATCAAAAACGTGATGGGCCGTCATGCCTACCATCACGCCCTGGGTACCCACCGGGCAGAGCTGGACGAAATCTGGTCTCGCCGGGACGATATTTCCTGGCACAACCCTGCCGGCTTCTGGGTGGGCAGAGAAACCCTTTATGCCTACTATGCAGATGCAAAGGCAAAGCAGGATGAAGCCACCCTGAAGCTGATGGCGAAGTTCAATCCCAATATTCAGGTCAAACCCGAAAACTTCCAGATGGGAGCTCTGGTAATGCACTCCCTGACCACCCCCCTCATTGAGATCGCTGCTGACGGAAAGACCGCACAGGGCATGTGGTATTCTCTTGGTCAGGTGACCAATGCCGGTCCCGATGGCTCGGCCAACGGCGTGTGGATGCACGAGCGTTACGCGGTCGATTTCATCAAGGAGGATGATGGCTGGAAGATCTGGCACTTCTTTGTGGGAACGGATCTGGGCTGTGAGGCCGGAAAGCCTTATGCTGAATACATTCCTCAAGAGCCTGCGGGTGAGCCGACTGAAACGGAAAAGGCCATGGCGGAGATCATGGCCTCCCTGCCGGAGCCCACGATCCCCATAAGACTGTACCACTGCAAGTATGGCTGGCACAATGAGCCCCATTTCCCAAGGCCTTATGAGACGCATACGCCTGAGATCAGCTATGGCCCGGAAAAATATATGTAAGGAGGCAGACCTATGGATCAGTTTAACGGATTAAGTCTGGAGGCCCATCGCATTGCCTCCATTCCTCAGCTTGAAAACCTCATGGCGCGTCACAGCTACTACCACGCCGCAAACATGAACTCCAATGAGCTGGAGGACATCTGGTCAAAGGAGCAGCCCGATGAGGTGTCCTGGCAGCAGAACTTCGGTTTCTGGAAATCCATGCCCCATATATCCAAATACTATGGCGAGGGTCACTATGAAACGGGCATTGCCACCCGGGAAAGCGTCATTGAAGCACGCCCTGACCTGAAGGACGACCTGATGCAGCCGGATATTGATGTGCGCCGTCTGTTAGAGATGCCAGTACACACCCTGACCACCTCTATTGTTGAGGTTGCCGAGGACGGCATGACCGCCAAAGGCTTGTGGTACACCCCCGGCTTCGCCCTGCGCCGGAACTATATTGAGCGCAGCGCCTCTGCTGCATGGATGTGGGAAAAGTATGGTGCTGATTTTGTTTGGGAAAACGGCGAATGGAAGTTCCTGCACATTCAGATCGGCATGGATATAATGGCAAACTACGGTGAGAGCTGGGCAGATCCGAAGCCTAAGATTGCACCGTCTCCTGAGCCGAAAAAAGAAGATGCCACTGATAAGGGCGGAAAGAAGCTGAAGAAGGCACCTTCCATGGGTGGCGGCGTCTCTCAGCCGCCGGATGGCCCTGGCAAGTACAGCGTGTATAGCCGTACCAGAGTACCTACGGAATACCCGAAACTCCCGGAGCCTTATTCAACACTGAGTGAAACATTCTCTTATTAAATTATTGATATGGCAGGCCTGGAATGCAGTGTTACGATACATTCCGGGCCTGCCTTTTCATTATATATGCTCTGAGCGGCCCCCGACGGTCTGTCCGGAGCTGGAAGAACTCCTCCCGGCTTTGTCTGCGGAGGAGTTCTCTGTATCAGAGGCAGACATCCTGGCAAACGGATGTCATGCCCCTCACGGTCAATCAGAGCTTAGTCATCGTCGATGACCACAACGGCTACTGCATCTGCCAGAAGCACGACCTGCCCTTCCGCATGCAGGCGCTAGTTCGACGGCCTGCTTGAATTCAAGCAGTATCTTCCAAACCCAGCAGGGTAACCGGAACCAGGATAAATGGGAAAACAAGATTCAGAAAACCCGTGATCTTTATGAAAAGGACAAGCAAGTCAACGAGGAGCGCAAGCCAGTCAAGGACTTGAGATATGACCTGATGAAGCACCCCGCCATCCACCAATCCTCCCTGGGCGGAGGAACCCCCTACATCCACCATTCCACACCAGCCCTGCGGGGACAGCCGTTGTTCCTCCCCGCGGGCACCAGAAAGGAGACTGCCTCTTGAAAACCTCTTTTGAAACCAAGGCAAAACGCGTCTATGCCGTGTTTGCCGCTATCCTGCTGATTCTGATGGTATTCGTCGTGCCGGCCTCTGCTGCCGACGATCCCCTTCAGGTGGTCAACAACCTCAGCGACTTCATTTTCAGCCTGATTCGTGCTGTCGGCCTGATTTTGCTGGGCTTCGGCATCCTGCAGATCGGCCTTGCCCTCAAGTCCCACGACGCCAGCCAGCGAGCCAACGGTATGCTGACCGTGGCAGGCGGCATCGTCATCACCTTCACCAAGGAAATCCTGTCCCTCATTACCGGCGGTTAATGTGCCGCTCCCACAGGAAGGAGGTGATCCACCATCGACAACTTTATCATCGACACCCTCAACTCCTCACTCTCCACATGGAACGAGAAATTCACAGAGATCTGGCAGCTCATCACCACCGCCCCGGAGGACTTCCGGGGCGGCGCCATCTGGTCTGTCATTCTCAGCATCAACGGCGCCCTGCGGGCCATCGCCTATGCACTGCTGGTGCTGTTTTTCGTGATGGGGGTCATGAAAAACCTGCGGTTCTTTTTCAGAACTCAAGAGGCCCGAGGCGGTGTTCAAGCTGTTCATCCGCTTCGCTCTGGCCAAAGCCGCCATTTCCTACTGCCTTGAAATTCTCGGCGCATTGTTCAAAATCGCCCAAGGGGTCGTCAACACCATCATGGGTGCATCTGGTTTTGGGGACACGGCATCCATGACACTGCCGGAGCAGATGACCGAGATCATTCAGGATGTGAGCCTGCTGCAAAGTATCCCCCTGTGGGCGGTGACACTGCTGGGCTCCGTGATGGTCTGGGTGCTTTCTACAGTGATGGTGCTGACGGTGTACAGCCGGTTCTTCAAGCTGTATATTGCCACCGCTATCGCGCCCATCCCCCTGTCCGCATTCGGCGGAGAACCCTCCAGCAACATCGGCAAAGCATTTCTCAAAAGCTACGCCGCCATCTGTCTGGAGGGCTGTGTGATCGTTCTGGCCTGTGTAATCTTCTCCAAGTTTGCCACTACCACACCGGTCATTGCCGATGAAACTCTGTCCCCGGCCACGGTGGTGTGGAACTACCTGGGACAGCTTTTGTTCAATATGCTGATCTTAGTCAGCACCGTGAAGATGTCCAGTCAACTTGTGCGGGAGTTGATGGGGCTGGGTTAGAACCACTCCCGAACCTTCCGCATCAGGCTAATAATCCAGGACAGTGCCACCAACCCCAGCAGCCCAAAGAAGATCCCATTGCCCAGGGCTTCGTGGGCCTCATACCACTCCGGGCACAGAATTGGGAGCAGAAGGGCATAGAGCAGCGGGATGGTCAGCCGCAGGCGTGAAACCAATACGATTATAACGGTAAAAAACACAACTGAGATCCCAAGACACAGATACAACATTGCCACAACCTCCTTAATTCGTTTGTGGCATCTTAACTCTGGCGGGCAGCTTTTGCAAGTGCTGTCTGCCGATTCTTTTTCTGGAGGTGCTTTTTATAGAAATTAAGATCAACAAAGAAGTCCGGGACTACCAGGAGTCCATCCTGTTCGGCCTGTCCCTCCGCCAGCTGGTGTTTTCCGCTCTGGCGGTGGGTGTGGCCTTACTTCTGTATTTCGGGCTTCGCAATTTCGTGGGCGGCGGCGAGATCGGATGGATCTGCATCGTCGCCGCCTTTCCCTTTGCCCTGGGCGGGTTCTTCCGCTACAACGGCATGACCTTCGAGCAGTTCGTTGCAGCATTTATCCAGTCTGAACTGCTCTGGCCCAGGGCGCTCCAAAACAAACCGGAGAATCTCTATGCCAAAATTCTGGCGGATTCTTCTCTCAAGGAGGTGCTGCGGATTGATTAAAACGCTTCAGTCTACACTCAAGCAGGACAAGATGAAAATGAAGGTGCCCAAGTCGGTTCAGGACGCCATCCCCATCCAGCGCATCTGGGGGGATGGCATTTTTCAGTTCGGCACCAAGTTTTCCAAGACCATTCGCTTCAGTGACATCAACTATGCCATCGCCAGCAAGGAGGACAAGACCCAGATGTTTCTGGGGTACTCGGAACTCCTCAACGCTCTGGACACCGGAGCCACCACAAAGCTGACCATCCACAACCGCCGCATCAACCGGCAGGACTTTGCGGATACTATTCTGCTTCCCATGGAGGGAGACCGTTTGGACGGCTTCCGGCAGGAGTACAACGAGATGCTCCTGGGGAAGATCACCGGAGCCACCGGCAGCATCGAGCAGGAACGCTACCTGACCATCTCCGCCCACAAGCGGAATGTGGAGGAGGCCCGGACCTTTTTCAGCCGCGCCTCCGGGGAACTGTCCTCCCGGCTGTCTAAGCTGGACTCCAAGAGCGAGAGCCTGGATGCAGTGGGTCGGCTCCGGGGACTCCACGATTTCTACCGTCCCGGCGAGGAGGCGGAGTTTCGCTTTGACATGAAAACTGCCATGCGCTCCGGCCGCAGCTTCAAGGATGCCATCTGCCCGGACTCCATGTCCTTCAAGAAGGATCACTTCCGCTTGGGACAGAAGTATGGCCGGGTGCTGTACCTCAAGGAGTACGCCAGCTACATCAAGGACACCCTCATCCGGGATCTGACGGACCTGCCCTGCAACCTGATGCTGTCCATCGACATCATTCCGGTACCCACGGACGAGGCCGTCCGGGAGATGCAGAACCGCCTGTTGGGGGTGGAAACCAACGTCACCAACTGGCAGCGACGGCAGAACGCCAACAACAACTACTCCGCCATCGTCCCCTACGATCTGGAGCAGCAGCGGAAGGAGACCCGGGAGATGCTGGACGACCTGACCACCCGGGACCAGCGGATGCTGTTTGCGGTGGTGACGCTGGTGCATCTGGCGGATTCCAAGCAGCAGTTGGACAGCGATACCGAGGCCCTGCGCTCCATCGCCCGGAAGCACCTGTGCCAGTTGGCACCCCTGCACTACCAGCAGGCCGACGGGCTCATCACGGCCCTGCCCCTGGGCCTCCGGCGCATTGACGCTCTGCGGACGTTGACCACCGAAGCTCTGGCTGTGCTGATGCCCTTCAAGGCTCAGGAAATTCGGGACAAGCACGGCATCTACTACGGTCAGAACTCCATCAGCCGAAATCTCATTCTGGCAGACCGGAAGGAACTGCTGAACGCCAACGGCTTTATTCTGGGCGTATCCGGCTCCGGTAAATCCTTCTCCGCCAAGCGGGAGATGGTGAACCTGATGCTGTCCACCAATGACGATGTGATCTGTATAGATCCCGAGTCGGAGTACCGGGCGCTGTTCCAGGGCATGGGCGGCCAAGTCATCGGCATCTCCGCCACCAGCCCCAACCACATCAATACCCTTGCGGGGCTGTCCCATATCAACCGGGAACAAATCGACGCTATCCGGGAAGCGGTGCGGGAACTGGAACGCGCCGGGTATATCGTCCGTTCAAGGGAACGTGACGCAAAAGGACGCCTGCGGGGTGCCGATTATGTGATTTATGAGCAGCCACAGCTACCGCCTAAACCGGATTTACCTACGTTGGAAAATCCAACATTGGAAAATCCAACGCAGGAAAACCCTACGTTGGAAAAACCTACGCAGGAAAATCCAATGCAATTAAATAAAGAAGTACAAAGAACTAATCTATCAAAAAAAGAAAAATCAAATACAGCTACACAAAGTACCCATTCCATTCCTATCCTTTCCCCTGACCCCTCTCCCTTAGAGGGACAAGCGGCTGCGCCGCCGGAACGGAAACGAAAGGAACCGGACGACGCATACCGGGTATATGAGGAAATCATAAAAGACAACATCTGCTATGACATTCTCAAACAAAATATGCCCTACGACCATGACCGGATAGACGAAATCGTTGACCTTATCCTTGAAACCGTCTGCACAAGGCGCAGGACAATCCGTATCGCCGGGGACGACTACCCGGCAGACCTTGTAAAGTCAAAGTTTATGAAACTGGACAGCGAACATATCCGGTTCGTCCTTGACTGTATGCGGGAGAACACCACGAAGATACGCAACATCAAGCAGTACCTACGGGCGGCACTGTTCAACGCACCGTCCACTATCGGCAACTATTACACTACCTTGTTGATGAACTGGAAGAACCGGAGCTGCCGGAGGAAGCAAAAAAATATTTCATGTATGAGGAATACGGACGGGACGCGGCTATCAATGACGGGGGCGCATTTACAGAATGGGGCTACGTCTACAACAACCAGAACACGTTTACAAGGTGGTATGACGGGCGGGACGTGCCGGAGGAATACCGGGTAACGCCTGCCCCGCCGGAACCGGAACGCCCCGACCCGGAAAAGGTGGAAATGGACGCTGCCCCCGCAGGGCAGACCGCCGCGCAGCCAAAGGAGCAGGCGCAGGAGCCGCGCCCGGTTATCCCCATTGTCCTTACGTCCGAGAAACCCGCCGACAAGCTCAAAGAGATTACCGACCGTCTGGAGCAGGGGATAACGGAACTGTTTGAAAGCGAGCGTTACAAAGAATATCTGCGCGTCATGTCGAAATTCCACAATTACAGCTTTAACAATACGCTGCTTATCGCCATGCAGAAACCCGACGCTTCCCTTGTGGCAGGCTTTTCCTCATGGAAAAATAACTTTGGACGCAGCGTAATGAAAGGCGAAAAGGGAATCAAAATCATAGCCCCGTCGCCGTTTACGGTAAAGCAGGAAGTAGAGAAAACCGACCCGCAGACCGGGAAGCCTGTTATCGGGAAAGACGGGAAGCCCGTTACCGAGGAAAAGGAAATCAAGGTACCCGCCTATAAGGTAGTGTCCGTCTTTGATGTGTCCCAGACCGAGGGGCGGGAGCTGCCGGATATAGCCGTGAATGAACTGACCGGGGACGTTGACCGCTTCAAGGACTTTTTCGCCGCACTGGAACAGGCTTCCCCTGTCCCTGTCAGCTT
>CBCTLT010000004.1:0-16209 GCA_965147785.1 uncultured Oscillospiraceae bacterium | reverse complement strand
CCGGTCGGCCATTTCCTGTGCTGTATACTGTTTGCTCAAGCGGAATTCCTCCTTTATTTCACTGTGGATAAGGACGTAAAGCCCCTATACTTCTGATTCCAATGTATCACGGCACAGGGAAAGGTCAAGAACCCACATTTTCATGACAAAGGCATCTACCGGGCTTTTCGACGCATTTGAAAAGAATGAACGGGTATTGAAAAGCGTGATTTTATGCGCTGGAAAGAGGTACGACAGTTTTTTTCATCCCCGGGAACGCTCCGCACCTTCTGAACAAACGACGTGTTTTTCTCCTTTGTTCCCAATCATGCGTTGTAAATCCTACTGTCCTGTATTATACTGAAGACAGCGTTTATTCCAGTTGCACTGGCGCACTTGACCAAGGTCCGCCGTTTTCAATGTACCGGAAGGGATGGGTGTTATGCTATATCAGCGGCTTCGTTGTTTTTTGGAGGTGGCCAACTGTCTGAGCTTCACCACCGCCGCCAAAAATCTCTACATCAGCCAGCAGGCAGTGAGCAAGCAGATTGACGCGCTGGAGGAGGAACTGGGTTTTCCGCTGTTCTACCGCACTACCCGGCAGGTGGTGCTGACCCCTGCCGGAAGCATTCTGCGGGACGACTTCTCCCACATCAACCGGCAGCTGAGCAGCAGCATTCGGCGAGCAAGGGACATCGCCCTGTCCGGCAAGGACCTGCTGCGCGTAGGCTTTTTGTCCGCGCTTTCCCGAAAAGACATTATTTTACCCATCACAGACTATTTATATCATATTTGTCCCAACACCAGAATCGACATTCGGCTGATGGATTTCGTAGCTCTGCGCAATCAGCTCATTGACAGCGAACTGGATTTCTGCGTTACCACCTCCAACGACTGGAATCTCTGGCCAGGCGTTCAAACCGTCGTACTGGAGCAAAAGCAATTTCAGGCAGTATACTCCGACCGATGTCCCTTATCGCAGCAGGAGCCTCTGGCCCTGGAGGATCTGGGCAGCTATACGCAATTGATTCTCCCCAACGACACCCTGATGGAGGGCGTTGAGCAATGGGGTAAAAAGATTCCGTACAATCAGGTGCTGCTTTGTCCGGACATCAGCACGCTACTGGTACATCTGGAATTGGGAGAAGGTTTTTCTCTGTTGACCAAGGTCTTTGACGGGCACGAAAGCCCACATCTTCGCTTCTGGGATATTCCCTTTCCAGAAGCACACGCAGAAGTGGTTTGTATTTGCAACGAAAAAGCAGCCGTCACCATCAAAGATCTGATGCACAGCATTCAAAAAGCCCATCTTCTGCGTCTATAGGCCACCTTACCTTGCATGGTATCGAACTTGTATTCTCCTCGCCCCCATTGTTTGACCCCCAGATACAATTTAAAGTCCATTACATATATGGTATACCTCCATTCTCCTTTGGCATTTGTATTTGACTTTTTTTATTGTTACCATATATGCGGAAACCACAAAAGGAGGATTTGCTTACCTAACCCCATTTCCTTCACTTGTGCCAATGCTTGGCCCCCACCTTGACAGTCCTTTTCCTGTATCCTCATTTTCTTTTTGATTTCCAGCAGTTTTTTCTGTTGACTTCTGTCAGGGTGTTTCTTATGATAGGTGTGTAGACTGCTTCGCCCATTCGCTATCTATACACCTATCAAAATGACAATTGATTGGAGTGATCCTTATGAACCCCTACTATCCTAATTTGCTCAGTCCCATCAAAATTGGACCCGTCACCCTGAAAAACCGCATCTGTCTGGCTCCCATGAATCTTCGGGAGGTAGATCACAACGGCGGTTTTACCCATCGCACCATTGCATTCAACGAAAAATTCGCCAAGGGTGGCGTAGCCCTCATCACTATGGGAGAGGCCTGTGTATCCCGTGAAACCGGTTCCTCCGAGTCCTTTATGCTGCGCATTACAGATCCCGGCGCCTTTTTCTCCCTCTGCGATCTGGCGGAGGCCGTACATCGCTGGGGTGCCAAAATTTCCATAGAAATGAGCCATGCAGGAGCCCTCTGTATTCCGGAAAACAATTTCGGCAATCAGCCCATGAGTGCTTCGGCCTATGTCAAGCCCAGCGGCGTTGCCGTTCGGGAGATGACGGAGGAGGATATGCTCCAGGTGGCGGAGGATTTCGGCGACGCTGCTCTAGTCCTTAAAAACGCCGGCTTTGATATGGTGCAGTTCCATGCCGGCCACGGCTGGCTCATCCATCAGTTCCTGTCCCCCCGAACGAACCATCGGACGGACAAATACGGCGGAAGCCTGGAGAATCGCTGCCGTTTCCCCATTATGTGTCTGGAAAACATTCGGAAAAAGGTGGGCAAGAACTTCCCCATCGACATGCGTATGACCGGCGACGAAATCATTGAGGGCGGCTACCACATTGACGAGGGCAAGGAGATCGCCAAGATGCTGGCCCCCTATGTGGATATGATCCAAGTGTCCACCGGCGGTATTTTCCATCCCGACGCCACTGCCCGCATGTCTCCCGGCGTATTTATGGAGAAGGGCTGCAATGTGGACTTTGCCGCCGCCATCAAGTCGGTGGTGGACATTCCCGTCTCCACCGTGGCTGGCATCAACGAACCGGACATGATGGAAAAGACCATTGCCGACGGCAAAGCGGATCTGATTCTCATGGGCCGCGGCCTGATCTGTGAGCCGGAAATGCCCAACAAGCTGGCCGCCGGCCGTTTTGACGACTGCAACCGCTGTCTCCGGTGCAATGAGTGCCACAACCGACTCTTCGCCAAGAACTGGTTCCTGTGCACCCTGAACCCCGAGGTGGGCTTTGAGGATCGTCTGCCCCTTTCGGCAGCCCCAGAGAAAAAGAGAAATGTGCTGATCGTAGGCGGTGGTCCCGGTGGCATGATGGCAGCCTGGACTGCGGCCAAGCGTGGACATAAAGTAACCCTCTGTGAAAAAGGGAACGAACTGGGCGGCGCGATTCGTTTTGCCGATCATGTGTACTTCAAGCGGGATATGGCCTATTGGCGTCACCAGATGGAACGCCGTTTGGCGGAATCCACCGTGGAAGTCCGTTTGAACACCCAGGTCACAGCGGATTATGTAAACGAAATGAAGCCCGATGTATTGATCGTGGCCGTTGGTGCGGATCCAGCCCGTCCCCCCATTCCCGGTCTGGACAATCCCAAGGTCATCGTGGGCGCCACCATGCACTACGCAGAGCAAAACTACGGCGACAAGGTGGTTGTCATTGGTGGTGGTCTCATTGGCTGCGAGTCTGCTGCGGAATTACAGATCGCCGGCAAGGACGTCACCGTGGTAGAGATGCTGCCCGGTATTGCCAATGGCTGCGGCCAGGCTCAGTCCAATGCGCTTCGGGTTGGTATGCAGGGCGTCAAGGTCATGACCTCCACCGCCTGCAAGCGGATCACTAACGAAGGTGTTTGGGTCCAGCCGGAGGGTCAGGAGGAAATGCTTCTTCCTGCGGATAGCGTGATCCTCTCCGCCGGCATGAAGCCCAGAACCGCACTGGTGGATGAACTTCAGAAGGCAACAGTTCCAGAGTTCTATGCCATCGGCGACTGTTCCGCTGCCCGGAAGATGGGTGACGCCATCCGGGAAGGCTACTATACCGCAATGAATCTGTAATAAAAAACATCAAGCCGCCTGACCCATTGTCAGGCGGCTTATTTAAGGTTACACCCTCAACACCATAGTTGGCCAAAAGAATGCCCTCTTCCGTGTACAGGTAGTCCGCCACTTGAATCATGATCTCAGGATCCTCACAGTTGGTGGTAATGCTCCAGCGGCAGTTATCCACATAGGTGGGGGTGAACTCCGTCATGTAAATGGGTTCCTCTTCGCTCTTCCCCACAGGGGCAATAGCACTGACCAGGAAATTCGGATCGTTTGCATATTCCGCATACGCGGTCATGGTACCAGTCTCGTTGTAATACAGCGCCACCTGACCAGAACCGATCATATCGGTACCATCAAACATAATCTCATTGGCATAGTTATAGAAGTCATTATACATCAGCCCCTCGGAGTACCACTGGTTCATGAGCTGGAGATACTCCTTGAAGCCCTCTTCCATGGGACCAAACTTAATGGTATCATCCTCTACATAGAAAGTTGCACCCACGCCAAATCCACCTAGCACAAAGTCGTTCGTTCCACTGACGGGCAGTACAAAGGCAGAGTCAGCGCCCTTTTCATCCTTAAAGGCAGTCAGCACATCATGCAGTTCATCATAGGTCTTGGGCATATCCATTCCCAGATCATCCAGCCAGTCCTGCCGAATCAGATAGCCTTTATCGCCCAGGCCATATTTGTCATAGTCGTACAGGCTGTAGAATCCCACCAGGTTGCCTTCGGGAGTAGCCACATCATCAAAGAGGCCCTCTCTGGAATTGATCAGCGCTTCATAGTGCGGCATATACTCCGCATAGTCCAGCAGATTGATGAAGATGTCTTCTTCCAGCGCCGCATCAGGACCTGCGCTGTATAGGGTGGCAGCACCGTTCATTACAGCCGGGAAATCGCCGGATGCAGCCATCAAATTGAACTGATCCATCTGAGCAAAGAAGTTAGCCATCAAAAATGTAATTTTGACACCGGTGCGTTTCTGCAGTTCTGCGTAGGTCTCATTATCATTGGCCAGATCCTCTGCCTGGGATACGGTACCCGGAGCAGCCATCCAGATTTCATAGAGAGGCTCATCCTCCGAAATGGGCAGTTCCACCGGATCCATGTCCGCCAAAATCGAAGTCAGAGGCATTTCCTCCCCTTCCACTGCTTCTATGGCGCTGTCCGTCGGTTCTACTGCAGATTCTGCAGCCGGGGCATTTTCCTCAGCGGTTTCCGTTGTTGCTGTATTCGCAGCCGTGGTCTCCTGGTCCGAGGGCTCCGTGGAAACAGCGCTGCTGCTTTCCTCGGTTCCGCAAGCCACAAAAGAGAGCAGCATAACCGCAGAAAGCAGCAAAGCCAACAACTTTTTCATTTGCTTGTCCTCCTAATCATAGAAATTTGATCGGTTGCCTCCTCGCCATTCTGTTTGCCCGGCCAAGAAGGCGGTTCCTGTGCAGCGGCCTATTTGAGATCTGCCGCAAAGCATGTTATCATTATAGTGGAGGCAAAAGCGACTATCCAATGCCGATTGTGCAATCCTGCATACCCTTTGGAGCATAGTCCCACTTGCGCCAATTTCAGAACCATGTTATGATAAAAACAACACCACAGAAAAGGCAGGAAATGCCCTATGGATCTCAACCAACTGCATCAGTTTATCACCGTTGCAGAAACGGAAAATATCACAAAAGCTTCCCACAAGCTCTATATCACCCAGCCTGCCCTGAGCCGTTCCATCAGCAGACTGGAAGCAGAATTGGAAGTCAAGCTCTTTGATCGGAAATCCAACACCTTGATTCTTAACGAGAATGGCCAGATTTTTTTAAAATATGTTTCCGCCGGGCTGGATTCCATTAATGCCGGCGTCCATGCGGTACGACAGCGCAACGTGAACCGTCGTATTCTTGTGTCCAACTATGTATTTTTGGATGATTTTGCATCCTTTTGTGACCGGTGTCTTTCCGCCTTTCCCGATGTGGACCTGCAGGCCTTTGACGGCACCCGTTCCGTCTCGGATTATCCCACGGATCTGGCCCCGGACCTGACCATCATTCCAGAACAGGATTTTCGGAACTATACGGTGGCAAAAACCTATCTGGAACCCTGGTGCATTATGTTCCACAAGAACTATACCTTTCGCTCCGACTGCGACGGATCTTCCATTTCCATCCAACAGCTTTTTCAGGAATCCATTATCTTCGACAGTTCTCCCTACGACAGGGAAATTCTCTCGCAAATCTTTTCAGAGCTGCCACCCAATCTCCGGTTCGCCACCCAGTCCGATGAATCCCGGATCTCCATCAGCCGCTGCCGGGCCATTGGCATTACACCGGTAACCGCCTATCGGTCCCTGGTGCGCAGAGTTCCCGATACGCCGGTGCGCGCCATGCTGCTCTCCGAGAAAAAGATCGAGCGTCCCATCTATCTCAGCCACCGTCCAGATTTCCTCGGCAACGCGGAGGATTATGCCATTCTGGAACTGCTGGATATGCATATCACCGAGGAGCTGCATACAGCCGAAGCATTCCTGCGCGCCGGATTTCGCGAACCATGATCCGATATCAAAGCCCCCCGCGGAACACTTGTTCCGCGGGGGGCTTGTCGCGATATGTTATCTCTGCTGATACCGGTCGTAGGCCGCCTGTTTCAGCGCAATGCACTCGTCGATTTTCATGGAACGAAGATCATCCAGGAAGGAATCCCACTCGCTCATGGGTCTGGTGCCGGTAACAAATTTGCTGATGTTCTCTGCGGCATGGGTGTACAGGTCGCCGGCCATGGAGGTGTAGGCTTCGCTCTCCTCAATGGTCAGGGAACCGAAATACCGCATCTCATCGGAAGTATTGGTCCGCCAGATCTCCTGGGCCTCGGCTTCCGCTTCATTGGACAGGGTCGCCACCTTCCGCTCCATGCAGAAGTCGAAGGGCAGGTCAAAGAAGGAAATCTCACTGCAGGAGTTGAACATGGCGTTCATTCCATTGGGGTTATTGACGATCAGGTCGGTAAACACCACTTCGCCGTCCACAATATTGTAGGTCTCGCCCTCCACGCCAAAATTCATGGCGTTGTAGCCCTCTTCGGTCCACATCCAGTTGATGACCTTCAGCGCAATTTCCGGCTCCTCGCAGGCCGTGGATACAGCCCATCCGCCGTTACCTGGCTGGCCGGCATTTTTGTAGAGCTTGAAGGTGTCACCCTTCTCCCGGACCATTTCCTTCACAGCTCGCATATTGTAGGATCCCCCAGCTGCCGCCACTGCACCGGTCCCCAGGGTGTCCGACTGGCCGTTGCCAAAGCCGCACTGATTGGAAAGCAGATATTCGTTGATCTGCATATTGTTGACCACATTCAGGGTGGGCTCGCCAATGAGGCCCTCTGCGTACCAGTCATGGCACATCTGAATGTAATCCCGGTAGCCATCACTCATAACGCCGGCCTGGACCTTTCCATCCTGGACAAAGTAGGAAAGATCCGCCCCAGTGCCAAAGGAACTGGTCTCATAGCCACCCACGAACATATTGTTAGGGAAATCCCAGTTCTGGGTCATCAGCATGGGATAATCGCAGCCGTCGATTTCGGATTTAAATGCAGCCAGTACATCGTGAAGCTCATCATAGGTCTCCGGCACTGCCAGTCCCAGCTGATCCAGCCAGTCCTGCCGGATATAGGAACCCATGGTAGACTGCTCCTCGAAGTTGTAGATGGTGGTGATATAGCCAGAGTCCGAGGTAATGTACTTACGGTAATCCTCGTTTTCAGAATACAACCCCGCCTTGAAATCCGGCAAGCAACTGTCCAGATAGGGCACCACATCAATGCAGATCTCCTGCTCCACCAGGGCATCGATCCCACCGGTGACCATGGTGTTGGCTGCCCCCAGGAAATCCGGATAATCCCCAGAGGCCATCACAATGGAAAACTGGTCCGCATAGGAGTCCGCGTCGATCAGGGTCCATTTCAGATCCACACCGGTTTGCTCCTCCAACTGCTGAACACCCCGGGTGGTGTCAAAGCCCACGTTGGCCACATCAGGAATCACCATGGGGATAAAGCCTGCCATACTCATGAACACATCAAAGGAAACAGATCCGTCTGTCACCAGAGGATATTCCACGGTTGCCGGAGCCTCCTCCACCGCCGACCCCTCTGTGGTCTCTTCAGAGGATGGCTGTTCCGCCGGAGTTTCCGTCTCCTCCTGCGGCGCCGCCGTGGTCTCAGCGGCTTGACTGGTCTCAGTAGATTCCGCCACAGAGGTCTTGGATTCTGTCTGGGTTCCACAGCCTGCTGCCAGGGTAAGCAGCATGCATAGCGCTAAAACCATTGCACAAAGTTTCTTTTTCATTTCTAATCCTCCATTCTGATTTTGTTGTACAAAAGTCCTGTCTACATCATAACATCTTCACAAATTCTTCACAAATGCTTTTTTTGCATACCCCCATTACACCAATGTTATATCGCATTCCATGGTTCCTCTATACAAATTAGCGGACCTGAGACTGTAAATACGATCTCAGGTCCGCTCTATTTCTACGCAAAAGATTTAGCCTTGGAGATACCGGTCATAGGCTGCCTGCTCAATGGCAATGCAGTCCGCAATGCCCATGGTCTCCAGCTGCGCCACAAAGGCATCAAATTCCTCCAAGGAGGTATCACCCACAATAAATTTGGAAATGGATTCATCCATGTAGGTGTCAATGTCACTGTAAATGCTGTTGTATTCTTCCGTTTCCTCGGTGGTCATGGTGACGCCCTGCCGGGGAATGTTGTACAGGCCGTCTGTGGCATCGCTCCAGACCTCCACAGCATTCATCTGATCCTCGGTATAGTCCATCCGGGCCTTTTCCTCGTCGATCACGAAGGGAACCGGGGTCTGGCGGTCACAGGTATAGACGTTCAGGGCCAGAGAATAGGTCAGATCCGGATTGTTCTTGACCAGATCCGTGAACACCGGTTTCCCATCTACATAGTTGAAGGTTTCGCCTTCCACACCGTAGTTGGCCAACTGGATGCCGTCCTCACCATAAATATAGTCGATATACTGGCAAATCGCCGCAGGGTCTTCGCATTCGGTGGTAATGGACCACATAACGGAGTCGAGCACTGTGCTCTCTTCTCCCACATGGGCCTTGCTCCCATCCACCGTCACATAGGGCACCCCGGTGATGCTCATGGGTCCGTTGGCCATATTGACAATATTGGTGATGGTCTGGACGCCGGTACCATACCATACGCCAGTCTGGTTGTTGAGGATGCCATTCACATCCATGAGCACATCGGCCTGAGAGGTCAGGAAGCTGTCAGACAGCAGCCCCTCCTGATACCAGCGGTTCATCATGGCGAGATAGTCCCTGAACTCAGGCTGCATGGCACCAAAGCGAACCTCTCCGTCCACCTGATAAAAACCAGCGGCAATATTGTAGCCGTTGAGCAGCTCTGCCTGTACGCCGGTGTTCACGGAGATCACCAGCGGCTCCGCAGCCCCCTTCTGATCCCGGAACTGTTCCAGCACATACTCCAGGTCGTCAAAGGTCTTGGGTGTTTCCAGTCCCAATTCCTCCAGCCAGTCCAGCCGGATACAGCCGCCTGCAGTCACATCGCTGGGCTCCAAATAGATCTTGGGGAATCCAGCAATGTTACCCTCCGCAGAGGAGATCTGTTTTTTCAGCTCTGGATAGGTGTCAAACCATCCCAGCAGATTGGGCATATTCTCGTCAATCAGTTCTGTAACGTCGATCAGGAAATCCTCTTCGATGGCTTGATCCGCTCCACCGGTATAACCACCAGTGTCCAGCGCACGGCACACCACGTCGGTATAATCCTGAGATGCTACCATCAACTGGAACTGCTCCGTAGGGGAGAAAAAGGACACCAGGGTTGCATCCCATCTTACATTTGTCACCTTTTCCAGTTCCTCAAAGACCACATACTGATTCAGGTCCGAAATGATCTCGCTGAGGTCCGGAGAGTTGGAGGTCCAAAGGGTAAAGGTGGTGACGTCGTCAAACAGAGGATAACTGACCACAGGTCGATCCGCAGTTTCCTCCATCTGGGAAGCCTCTGTGCTGGAGGCTTCTTCCGAAGAAACTTCCGCAGTATCCGGCTCCTCCGCTGGCAGCTCCGACACCTCTATTGCAGAGGTTTGGACCGGATTTGCTGAATCGTTCGATGACGTTGTTTCCGTTCCACAGGCCGCCAAGCACAGTACCATGGCCAGAGCCAGCAGCAGCGCAAACAGTTTTTTTCATTTCTCATTGCCTCATCCTCCTTGTCTTACTTTAAAAAAAGCATATCACAGAAGGATGCTCCCTACCAATGCCAAAGCGGTATGGTCCCATATCACCAAGGGAATACGTTCCAGACTCCGATCACTGTCAGGATTGACCAAAATACGACTCAAAAAAGGCATCTGTTTCCGCGTATTCCTTGGAAAGATAGTTTTTGATGGTCTCCAACACCTTGTATTCGTCGGCATTGGAGAGGAATTTGGGGTTTCTGCCCAGGTACAGCATCCGCTGGCAAGGGGAATCCGAAACCACCGCCGCAGCAATCGGGATGCTGTCAATGCTCTTGATGAGACTGCGGAAATTGCTTGCTGGCACAAACCCGACAGCTTTGCAGCGATTGATCTGGGTACTGGATTCCGCCAACGTCGTGCATTCCATGATTTTGGGGCGTAATCCCGCCTCTGCAAAAATGGAATCCACAAAGGCCCGGTCAAAGCGGGAACCGGAGAAAACGATCGGTTCCTGAGCCAGCTGCTCCAGGGTGATGGATCTGCCGTTAAAATCCGAGTGAAAGGCGTATTTGCAGTTATAGATCACGCACCAACGCTCCATATAACTCATAGGAAACACAAAAGAGTGAAAATCCTTGGTGGGCAGCATAACAATATCTGGTTCCGTGTTCTGGAGACTCTCCTCCTCCGCGTCGTTGCCGATATTGCTGACTGTGAACACCGTATCCGGCAGTTCCGCCTGGCACCGTTCCACAATGGATTTAAACAGATCCACTGTCAAATAATTATGGATCACGATCTCCTGACCGTCCAATTCGTCAATGACCGCGTGTACCCCCGCATTGATGGATTCCAATGCAGGTTCTACATATTGAAGAAATTTTTTTCCATGGGCATTGAGCGTGACCCGGCCGCCGTGCCGGTCAAACAGCGTCGTGCCCATCTCCTGCTCCAGTCGCAGGATCACTCGGCTCAGGGCAGGCTGCGTAATGAACAGCTCCTGGGCCGCTTTGGTGATATTCTCTGTTTTGGCCACTTTTACAAAATAGTGCAGTTGGTTAAGTTCCATGCCGCATCCTCCTGTATCCTGCAACGTAATCTTATTTTATCATATATTTCTGCATCCTTCAACAAGGCTTGACCATAGCTTTTGTGTAATACTTCCATGCTGGTTTAGCATTGGTTTTTTCAAAAAATGAATGCTACCATGATAAAAAGCCCTTGCTGCTTGCAGCATCCAGGGTAGATCGGAGGTACTTATGCAGGACAAAGATTTGGCCATTGCAGCCCATGAAGCAACAGAAGGACAACCGCCCACGGAGGGTATGCCTCCCCATGTGGAGGAGCAGCAGCCGGCAGCCGTTCCCCCGCACCCGCCTGTCTCCTATGACTGCGACATCGTGGTACTGGGCGGAGGCGGAGCAGGTTTGGTTGCTGCCGCAAGAATATCCGAAACCACAGACAAGAAGGTCGTACTGGTGGAAAAACGCCGAAATCTTGGCGGCGGCGCCATGGGCGCGGCAGATTGGCGGGTCTATGGCAGCCGTTGGCAGAAGGACCATGGCATTCCCGACAACACCATGACCGCCCTTCGCCAAGTTATGGATGAAACCTATTGGGAACTAAATCCCAAGCTGGCCTACAATACATTCAAAGCCACCGGAGCGTTTTTCGACTTTCTCTGTGACACCGGCGAAAACGTGGAGGAACTATACAAGGAAGGCACCTACATCTTCGACGGTCCGGACGGCCCCAAGATCCCCGCGTTCAAGCAGGAGCGAAAGGGTGGCGCCTACGTCATGAAGCGGATGATTGCCCTGTGTGAAAAGAATGGCGTTACCATGCTTTCCAATACCGCCGTGGAAACTGTTACCCACGAAAACGGCATCTATACTGTCACCGCATCGGACCCTGGCGGCACAAATACCATCACCGCAAAAGCTTGTATCTTAGCCACCGGCAGTTGGATTCGCAATGCGGAAATGGTAAAGAAATATGTTCCCAAAATCGCCGACATGCCCATGGGCAACGGTGGTCATACCCATCCCTCCTATACCGGCGACGCCATCGCCATTGCGGAAAGCTTGGGTGCTTACATCTACTATGATAGCTTTGAGATTCGGCTTATGGGCCCCTTGGGTATGTGCCCCAGCCAAACGCTCATGTCCATGACCGCAGAGCCCTGCTGCCTCTGGATCAACAAGAAAGGAAAGCGTTGGATCAATGAATGCACCCAGAAACGTCGCGGCATCTTTGAAACCGGCAACCGTCTGGCGGAACAGCCTGGCTTCCAGTCCTTCTATATCTTCGATCAGGGCATGCTGGACACCTGCGTCAAAGCCTTCCGGGCAGGAAAAACTTATGAATGGTGTTTCCCTGCACCTCCGTCTTATCCGGAGGACATCGAAGCGGATCTGGAAAAGGCATTTTCTCCCCGTGGAGGTGGAATGCCACCTACGCCGGGCATGGGCAAAAGCGTCGTAAGAGCAGATACCATCGAGGCACTGGCTCAGGAACTGGGTATCCATCCGGAGAACCTGAAGGCCACCATCGCCAATTACAACGCCATGTGCCAGGCCGGCGTGGACAGCGAGTATTTCAAGGACCCCGATGAGATGCTGCCCTTTACCAAGGGGCCCTACTATGCTGTGTCCGGCGGATTGGGCACGGACGGTGCCTTCGGCGGCGTTCTGGTCAACGAAAATATCCAGGCCACAGCTAAAGATGGCGGACTCATTGAGGGGCTTTATGTTCCCGGAGACTTCTCCTCCGGCCGCTATCTCAATATCCGCAACAACAAAGTACAGATCATCAACGACCTCAGCTGGGCCTTTGCCAGCGGCTGGCTTGCTGCCGGAAGCGCCATTGATTTTCTGAAATAATCCATCAAAAGGCATTTTGTTTTACCGGGCAAAAGCAACCGCTTTTGCCCGGTTTCTATTACCCAAATGGTATGGTCCCATACATCAGTGGCATTGGTCAGCACATTTTTTCATGCTAGAATAAAAACAGAACCGGCGGACTTGACCACCTCGCCGTATTCCCCTCCGTTATGCACATAGGAAGTGAGGTCTCCTGTCTGCCAGAATACAATTCTAGGAGGAACGAAAATGAAAAAAAGATTGTTGGCCATGCTATTGGCTTTGACCATGCTGGCCGCACTGCTGTGTTCCTGCGGTGACGATACCACATCTGAAGTATCCAGCACCTCAGCTTCCGCAGCGTAGGCTATCAGCGGGTAGAACCCAATGGCGACGAGCTCATCTGCTCCTATGCCTCCGAAGGCTTATGGAATACCTCAACTACCTTAATTCCCTGTACAACGAGGGCATCATCAACGAGGACTTTATGAACACCGGCAAGGAATATGGCAACTGGGAATCCTCCTATTACTCCGGCAAATGCGGCGTCTGGCAGGATGACTGCAAATACACAGATCCTGCCTTCCGTGAAAACGGCAGCGATCCCAACTGGACGGCAGCTCCCTTTGCGCTGACCGACATCGACGTGCATGTGACTGCACCTATGACCGTAGCCATGAACGGAAAGCTCTACATCACCACCGCTTGTGACGCACCAGAAGCCGCCATGCAGTACGTGAACTACTGCTACACCCCCGCCGGCATGGATCTGGTGGCCTTCGGTGCTGAGGGCGTCTCTTACACCAAGGAAGCTGACGGCTCCTATCAGTGGACCGACGTTATGACCAACAATCCCGACGGCATGAGCTTCGATATTGCCACCGTATTTTACACGCCCAACCAGTGGCTTCCCACCGATCAACAGCAACGCTATCTGGAGATGACGCTGGCGCCTGAAGCCGTAGCCGCCTATGAGTTGTGGACTGCCGAGTATGGCGATGACACCATGACCATTCCGACAGAAGTCAAGCTTACTACAGATGAGACTACAGAATACTTTGCTCTGGCGGGCGACGTACTCACCGCTGTGACCGAGGCCGCTTCCAAGGTCGTCGTGGGAGACATGACCGAGCAGGACTACCGTGATCTCATCGCAGAGCTGGAGGCGGGCAGCCTGGGACAGATGGATGCCATCTACGAAGCTGCCTATCAGCGTTACCTGGAAGGCTAACTATTTGGGCGGCAGGCGGGAATCCGTCTGCCTCCGTTGTATCTACAGAGTCAGGGGCTCGCAGAACCCATCCGGTACTGCGAGCCCTCGATTTCAGCTTTTAGACTTATCTATCCAAATCCTTTATGGCCTTCTCCGCCGCCAGATAACCGGTACACATGGCCGAGGTCATGGCGGAGAGTACACCCTCCACGTACTGAACCCCCAAGTCTCCCGGAATCATGATGCCCCGGCAGGTATCGCCTGCGGCATACAGTCCCTCAATGGGTTTCCGATCCGCCGCACGAATTACATTGGTGTTCTCGTCAATGGTCATGCCGCCGATGGCGTTTTCATGGAACATCTTCATGAACACCGCATACAGGGTTCCGTGCAGCTCGTGGGCAGGGGGCATCTCCATCATCATGCCGCCCATGAAATTGTCCTCGTCATCTCCGCCGGGGGGTGGGGCTATGGGTCCTTCGCCATCATTTCCGGGAGGAGGCCCAAAGGGATTCGGCAGCGTTCCGTTCCGTACATCCGCATTGTGCTTGGCGATGAAATCACAAAATACCTTTTTGTCAAAGCCCAGTTTCTCTGCCAGTTCCTCTGGAGATTCCGCCTTCACCACGGTACCGTCCCGCAGCTCTGCGTTCAGATCCCGCTCCCAGTGGGAGAAGGCCCGAACCTGATCCGGATCGGAGCTGGCCTGCCCGGAGGCGACTGTCTCCTCGATGGCCTGCTGGTCCATAATTTGCCAGCACATCCAGCCCGGCTTGCTGGCCAGCATCCCGATTTCCGACATGCCCCCCATCTCTGTAATGGGATTCCCGAACTTATCCACAGAAACCGTAGATCCGTTCCGCAGCATGGCCACCACAGCATAGGTCATGGGATGGTGCATGGGACCGAACATGCAGGCACGCTTATTGACAGAGTCGATGTGGGCTCCCAATTCTTCGCACATGGTTATACCGTCGCCAGTACAGGTGGCGCAGGTATAGACATGGACCGGCTCCTTGCCCTCGTCCTGATAAAACAGCGGCTGCATCTTCGCCATAATCTCCTTGTTTCTCGTAAAAGCGCCAGAGGCCACGATCACGGCTCCCGCATGGATCTCAATTTCTCCGCCGGGATCCTGGGCTAGGGCACCCACGACCTTACCACTTTCATCCTGCAGCAGTTTCACAGCGCAGGTATTGAGCAGCACTTCCCCGCCCCGGCGTTTGCACATGTCGGTCAGCAGGTTTGTAATATACCAGCCGGAATCGCCGGGTCCACAGGAGGGATCGCTCCGCACCTTGTTGAATTCGCAGGCATCATAAGCGGTAAACACCACATCCGGGGTGCCCATCCGCCCCGGCCCCCAGGTAAAGCCCTTTTGCAGCTCCCCGGCATCAATGAGCCAGTCTGTCAGATCGCTGTTGGCCTGGAGCAGACGGCGCAGCAGTTCATTGTTCACATCATAGTCCTTGGTCTTGCGCAGCCAGGTCTGATACATTTTCTCACGCCTGTCCGTCTGACCTGCTGCAGCGTGCCATTTGGAGTAGAGCACCCGCATCATATGTCCAAAGGCAGCACTGCCGCCGACCTCCCAGTTCTTCTCCATCAGGATGACCCGTTTCCCGGCATCCGCTGCTTTTGCTGCAGCTACCGTACCTGCGCCGCCGGCACCGATGACCAGCACATCGCAGGATTTGATGATTTTCTCATGGGGCGTAGGCTTTGCCGGGGGATTCTCCGGATCGGAAATGCAGCCGTTGTGGCAGACTGTGACACAGTGTCCGCATCCAACGCACAGGTCCGGTTCAATATAGCATTTTCTGTTTTTAACCCGGATGGCCTCCGCGGGACATTCCAGTTCACAGCGATGGCAGCAGGAACAGTTCTCCTGAAAAATCTGATACGCCATTCATTCTCTTCCTTTCTTATGAATCAGCAATTACTGCTTCTAAATATATGTTATTATAGGGCTTCTTTATATAAAAAGCCAATTCCCTTTGGACATAAAAGGATTACATTGGCATCATACTCCCTGTCTGATACTGCATGGGTTTCTACATCTGAATTTTCGCCATGATTTTCAAATTCCTTCTTGTATTCCCACCTTGCTCCCCATCACCCTTCCGTGGTACAATGACCATACCAAGCCCAGCCCTAAAACCGGAATCCAAGGAGAGGAGCATCCGCAATATGAAACGGATCTACTGCAACGACGACTGGCAATTTACCACGGTATTTTCCGAAGCGCTGCTGCGGCCTGATTTTGACGTCTCCAGCTTGGAGGCGGTCCGGCTGCCC
>CBCTLT010000003.1:0-17036 GCA_965147785.1 uncultured Oscillospiraceae bacterium | reverse complement strand
GGTATGACCAAGGTGCCGTGGATGCTGGGTCTGACCGGTCGTGTCCGGGCCACCAACCTGGTGGATTCCGCCACTGCCACCTATAATCGCTGCCATATCAAGTGCGAAAACTGGGGCTGCATGTCCACCGACGCCACCAAGAAAGCACGTCTGTACTTGAACGACTGCCTGCTGGAGTCCGAGAACTGCGGCTACGGTGCCTATTCCATCGGCAACTGCCTGGATCAGTTCACCGGCTGTACCCTGAACATGGGCAACTATCCTGTTATCATGTGCATGGAGGGCAACGCTACCTTTACCGGCTGCACCGTCAACTCCAAGAAGGTGGGCGTCATGGCCCACGGCGGAAACGGTCAGGGCACCCTGATTGTGGACAAGGGCACCGTGTTTAATACAGACAACGCTGTGTTCCAGGTCAAGGGCCGGGGCATCACCATGAATGTGGACGATGCAACCCTTAACAGCAAGGACGGCGTGATTCTCCAGGCCTTCCCCAACGACGATCCCAATGGTATGCCCGGTAGCGGCAAGGGTCCTGGTGGTCCCGGCGGTCCTGGTGGCCCCGGTGGTCCTGGAGGTCCTGGCGGCCCTGGCGGCCCTGGAGGTCCCGGTGGCCCTGGTGGTCCTGGCGGCCCCGGCGGCGGAATGCCTGCTATGCCTGACATGGGCCCTGCCCACAACGAAGTAGAGGGCAACTTCTCCAACTGCACCCTGCAGGGCGATTTCCTCAATGCCCAGGCAGACGAGCACGAGATGGTGCTTTCTTTCCAGAACTGCACCCTTACCGGCGCCATTACCACCGGTACTGTGGCACACACGCAGGGCGAACCCAGCGAGGCCCAGTGGTGGCTCATCGGCACTGTGGAGAACACCTATGCTCCTGTGGAAAAGGATCTTGGCACCAAGGCTTCCTTTGATGCTACCTCCAAGTGGATCGTGGACAAAACCTGCTATCTCAGCGGACTTACCATTGCCGAGGGTGCCGTGGTTGCGGCTCCCGACGGCAAAACTCTAACCATGACCGTGGACGGCAAGGAAACTGCTATTGTCCCCGGCACCTATAACGGAAAGATCGTCATGACTGTGGCGTAATACACAGGTGGGAGCGCTGCACAATGCGCTCCCACCTGAACTTTTGGAAAGAAGGAAACGAATATGAGCTATCGTTACGACGCACTGCTGAGTCCCATACGCATCGGTGACACCGTCATCAAGAACCGCACCATGTACCCAAACGCCTCTCCCCATTTTCTCCAGGGACCCGAAACCTATCCCGCCGACAGCTTTATGACCTTTATGGGCGGTCTGGCTCGGAATGGGGCTGCCATCATCACCCTGGCGGAATGGTCCAATCCCAATCAGCGTTCTGCTCCTGTAGAGGATGCCAAGCGGATGCAGAATTTCGACTATACCGACCCCGGTACATACAATTATTTCACCCAGATGGCCGACGACGTGCATTTCTACGGCTCCAAGCTGCTGGTCTGCACGGACCTCAAATATCCAGAAGGCTACACACTGGACGGCAAAGCCTTTGGCCCTCCGGGCATGGCAGGCAAACCCACAAAAATGCTGCCCAAGGAGATGATGCCGGAGGTCATTGAAACATTCCTCCAAAAGGTTCAGCTCTTCGCCGACTTCGGCTATGATGGCATCGCCATGCGGGTGGAAATGCTACTGTATCCCAATGCCCGTACCGACGAGTACGGCGGTTCCATGGAAAACCGGCTGCGTCTGCTCCATGAAACCCTGGCGGCGGTAAAAAAGCGTTTTGGAAAGAGCTTTATTGTGGAGCTGTGTGTGGCCGGAGAGCAACCCAACGGTTATGTGGGCGGTGCCAAGGGCTATACCCTGGAGGACACCATCGAGTTTGCCAAGTGCATGGAGGATGTGGCGGACATCTTGCAGCTTCGGGAGTGCGACATGACCAAATCCCATCCCACAGGATTCACCTTCCGGAAGGGCGAGCATGAGACCATCCGCTATTCCATGGCACTGAAGGCCGCAGGCTGTAAGATCCTTACGGAGCCTGTGGGCGGCTTCCAGGACCCGGAAGAGATCAACGCCTATATTGCCGAAGGCAAATGCGATATGATCGGCATGGCCCGGGCCTTTATGGCAGACCCCGAATACGGCAAAAAGCTGTATGAGGGCCGTGGCGAGGACGTGGTTCCCTGTCTGTGGTGCAACAAGTGTCACGGCACCATGTCGGCGCCCTATATGACCTTCTGCTCTGTGAACCCGGTTCAAGGCATTGCCCACAAGATCGGCAAAATGGTGGACCCCGAAACCACGCCCAAGAAAGTGGCGGTCATCGGCGGCGGTCCTGTGGGCATGAAGGCCGCCATTGTGGCGGCAGAACGGGGCCACAATGTAACCCTGTTTGAAAAGACGGATTATCTGGGCGGCCAGCTGATCCACAGCGATTATTCCAGCTTTAAGTGGCCCCTGCGGGACTTTAAGAATTACCTGATCCGGCGCATGGGTCAGGTGGGCGTAGAAGTAAAGCTGAATACTGAGGCAACGCCCCAGCTGCTATCCGCCGGCGGTTTCGACGCCATTCTGGCAGCCACCGGCGCCACACCCAACGTCCCCAACATCGAGGGCCTCCGGGATCAAACCGGCAAGCTGAAGCCGGAATACAAGGTGTGCCTGGATGTCTACGGTCATGAGCAGGAGTTGGGGCATCATGTGGTCTGCATTGGCGGCAGCGAGACCGCCATTGAAACCGCCATGTACCTGGCGGAGAACGGCCACGACGTAACCTTACTGACCCGGCAGGACGAGCTAGCCAAGGATGCCAGCCACCTCCACTATATCACCATGGCCTGGGTCAAAACTGAGCCCGACGGCCGCAGCCATATGGCCCCTGCCTGGGAAAAGTACGAAGGCATCCGAGGCATTTTGAATGCCACCACCGTGAAGGTGGAGGGAAGTACTGTGACCTACGTGCAGGACGGTCAGGAAAAAACCGTTTCCGGAGACAGCGTCATCATTTCCGGCGGCATGAATCCCAATGTGGACGAGGCGCTGGCCTTCTCCGGCATTGTGCCAAAGTTCTATGTCATCGGCGACGCCAACCGGGGCGGCAATATCCAGCGGGGCATACGGGACGCCTTCTCCAAGGCTATGCTGCTCTAAACCACTGGTTTCCCCGGGAAACAATGTAAGCATATGGCGGACAGGACTTGTTCCTGTCCGCCGGTTATGCTATGATGATGCAGGCCCCTTTGCCTTATGGAATCCACGGAAGGAGGAACCTCAATGAACGTAAAATATCCCCATCTCTTCTCCCCCATCACCATTGGAGGAGTGACCTTCAAAAACCGGATCTGGTCGGCGCCTGCAGGAACCCACCTGCTGGCCGGTCTGGAGGAGTATCCCAACGAGGCGGTGATCGCCTACTATGCCAACAAGGCCAAGGGCGGCTCCGCCAATATCACCTTTTCCGCCCAGAACATGGACATCTACAAGCCCCAGGACGATGTCCATGCCCACGAAAATATTTTCCCTCAGAAGAATCATCGCATGTGGCGGCAGCTCACCGATGCGGTTCACTACTACGGAGCCAAGATCTCCTTGGAACTGCTGGCCTTTGAATATCACGGCTATGACGACGATGGAAATCTGGTATCCTATACGGTCAACGGCCACGGAAAAAAGTATCCCAAGCTGACCCGGCCTGTGATGGAACGGATTGCAGCTACTTACGCCGACGCGGCGGAAGCCGCTCTGGACTGCGGCTTTGACATGATCCTCATTCACGGCGGCCATGGGCTAGTGCTGTCCCAGATGCTCTCCCCAAAGTTCAATACCCGGAAGGACGAGTTCGGCGGTTCCCTGGAGAATCGCGCCAAGTTCCCCATTATGATTCTCGACGCCATTCGGAAACGAGTGGGCCGAAAACTGCTGATTGAATATCGCATCTCCGGCAGCGAACTGACAGACGGCGGCTTTACCACCGACGACTGCATAGCCTTTTTGAAAATGATCCAGGATCGCATCGATATCGCCCATATCTCCTGTGGCAGCTTCTACAGCGAGACGGAGCACATCATGCATCCCAGCAATTTCCTGCCTGCGGGCTGCAATGCCTACTTGGCTAGGGCCGTCAAAGAAAGCGGGGAAATCCATATCCCTGTGCTGACCCTGGGGGCCTTCCAGCACCCGGACCTGATGGAAGAGACAATTGCTACCGGCGGTGCGGATCTGGTGGCCATGGCCCGGGGCACCATCTCCGATGCCTATGTACCGGACAAAGCGCTCCATGATAAGGCCGACGAAATCATCCCCTGCATTCGCTGCTTCCACTGCCTGGATTACGGCCGGAACACCGCTTTTGCCTGTTCTGTCAATCCCACCGTGGGTCGGGAATACCGCCTGAAGCTGCTGGAGGAAAAACCCACAGAGCGGAAGAAAGTGGTCATTGTGGGCGGTGGCCCAGCCGGTATGGAAGCAGCCATTGTGGCTGCTCAGCGGGGCCATGACGTGACACTGCTGGAAAAAGCAGACCATCTGGGTGGAAAGCTGGTATTCTCCCGCCAGACGGAATTTAAGAAAGATCTCATGAAATTCATGGATTACCAGATTCACATGGTAGATAAACTAGGGGTCCAGGTACGGCTGAACACCGAAGCAACCCCGGAACTGGTGACTTCCATGGAGCCGGACGCCGTACTGGCTGCGGTGGGCGCAGATCCCATTGTTCCGCCCATCCCCGGCGTGGACGGGAAGAACGTCATTACCGCCGAGCAGTGCTACGAAAAGGGCCTGAAGGGCGAGGATATGGGCGACCATATTGCGGTGCTGGGCGGCGGTCTGGTGGGCTGCGAAACAGCCCTGTATCTCAGCATGTATCTGGGAAAACGGGTAACACTGATCGAGATGACCCGAGCCATTGCCCAGGAGGAGTATTCCATTCCCCGGCAAGCCTTGGTAGAGCACATGGACGAATATGTCACCTATTACTGCGGCGTCCGGTGTACCGGCATCACCCAGCAGGGAATGGAAGTGGCCGACTCCTTTGGAAACACCGCCCTGATTGAGGCAGACACCGTGGTGCTGGCTGCCGGTATGCGGGCACGCAGCCAGCAGGCGGAGCAGTTCCGGGGGCTGAGCCTGTTCTTTGAGCCCATCGGCGATTGTGTGGTGGCAAAAAATGTCCGGGGCGCCACCCGCTCCGGCTATGACGCCGCCTCCAGGCTCTGATTCAAAAGGAATCCTATCCCTCAGAAATCAAAATAAGCGGAGCCGGGAATCGCATGGAAACGATTCCCGGCTCCAATTTTTTAACATCTCAGCGGATCTGTCCGCTTCCGTGGATGATGTACTTGTAGGTGCAAAGCTCCTCCAGTCCCATGGGGCCTCGAGCATGAAGCTTCTGGGTGGAAATGCCCATCTCGCAGCCCAGTCCAAATTCACCGCCATCAGTGAACCGGGTGGAGACATTGACATACACTGCCGCACTGTCTACACAGGCAGTGAACAGCTTGGCCGTCTCTGGGTCCTCCGTCACAATGCCATCGGAATGCCCGGTGGAGTGCTCGGCGATATGGCCAATGGCCTCCTCCACACTATCTACCACTTTTACCGCAAGAATATAATCCAAAAACTCTGTGTCAAAATCCTTTTCTCCTGCCGGCGTGGCATGGAGGATCTCATTGGCCCCTACATCCGCCCGCAGCTCCACCGGCTGCTTTCCGGCCTGTTCCCGGTCTCCGCAGAGCCGTGCTTTCAACATGGGCAAGAATTTTTCTGCAACGTCCCGGTGTACCAGGCACACCTCTTCCGCATTGCAGACAGAAGGCCGACTGGTCTTGGCGTTTTCAATAATATTAACAGCCATCTCAAGATTTGCAGCCCGATCCACATAGATATGGCAAATCCCAGTGCCAGTCTGAATACAGGGCACCTTGGCATTCTCCGTCACCGCCCGGATCAGTCCTGCACCGCCCCTGGGAATCAGCAGATCCACATATCCCACTGCCGTCATCAGATCATTGGCACTTTGCCGGGTGGTATCCTCCACCAGATTGACAAGCTCCTCCGGCAGACCCACGGAGGAAAGCCCTGCCTTCATGGCCTTTACGATGGCGCTGGCAGAGGCATAGGCCTCCTTGCCGCCCCGCAATACGCAGACGTTTCCGCTTTTCAGGGCCAGTGCCGCAGCATCAGAGGTCACATTGGGCCGGCTTTCATAGATGATCGCTACCACACCCATAGGCACAGATACCTTTTCGATCACAATACCGTTGGGTCGTTCGATCCGCCGCAGCACCTTCCCTACCGGATCCGACAGGGCCGCCACCTGGCGAATCCCTTCCGCCATATCCGAAATGCGGGATTCACTCAGTGCCAAACGGTCCAGCATAACCTCGGAGATATGGCCCCGGGCAGCCACAAGATCCTGTTCGTTGGCCTTCAGAATTTCGCCCTGATGGGCCAGCAGGGCATCCGCCATAGCCAACAGAGCTTGATTTTTTTGTTCCTCCCCGGCCTGGGCCAAAACTGGAACCACCGCTTTGGCGGCTCTGAGCATTTCCATGGTTGTCATAGGCTTTTCTCCTTTCCAAGAAAATGTGTGCCCACAGGGCGTCCATCCAGAATGTCATAGAGCACCGATGGATTCTTTCCGTTGGTGATGATCATGTCGCAGCCATGGCTGGTGGCAACCTGCGCAGCTCCTAGTTTAGTGGTCATACCGCCGGTGGCCAACTCCGATCCCTTTCCCTCCGCCAGTTTCCAGATCTCCGGCGTCAGTTCTGGTACCATGGAAATCAGCTTTGCCTCGGGATGCTTATGGGGATCTGCGGTATATAGACCATCGATGTCAGACAGCAGCACCAGCAGATCCGCCTGGGCATGTACCGCTACAATGGCTGCCAGGGTATCGTTATCGCCGATGCCGATCTCGTCGGTAACAACGGTGTCGTTTTCATTGACGATAGGGAGCACATTGAGTTCCAGCAACCGGAACAGGGTATTGCAGAAATTTTGTCTTCTTTCCGGCTGCTCCAGATCCGCCCCCGTAAGCAAAATCTGGGCCACCGTATGGTTATACTCGGAGAACAACTTATCATAGACGTACATGAGCTCACATTGGCCCACCGCAGCCGCAGCCTGCTTGGTGGGCATATCTCCCGGCCGGCTGCCCAGGCCCAGCTTGCCAACGCCCATGCCGATTGCCCCGGAGGACACCAGGATCACTTCGTTGCCCGCGTTTTTCAGGTCACTGAGCACCTTGCAAAGATGCTCCACCTGCCGAATGTTGAGATGGCCCGACGGATGCGCCAGGGTTGAGGTTCCCAGCTTGATACAGATTCTCATGGCATTTGCGCTCCCACTTCATTTCAGTATTGGCTATCATTATACTGCCTGGACAAAAAAAACGCAAGCCTATCTATAGAGACAGGCTGCGGTTTTTCTGGAATCTTTTCAATTATTCCCGGTCCATTCCCTCCAAATGTTCTTGCAGGGCCTTTTTAATAGCAGGGAAGGCTTTCCCCAACCGACGAACACCAAATCTAGGCCGGTTGCGGTACTCCGCCAGCAGCTTTTTTCTCCGCTGCTCCAGCTCCATCTTTTGCTCCAGCAGCTCTTCCACAGTGCTCTCCCAACGCTCTCGGCTTTCATTCCACCACTGCTGGCGATTTTCCCGGGCTTCCGTAAGTTTCTGCTGTCCAAGCGCCTTTGCTTCATCCAAGCGCTGCTGGCCGGATTCAATGGCAGCGGACACCTTTTCTCTGCCCTCAGCCATTTTGACTTGTCCAGCCTCCCTAAACTCATCCAATTTTGCATCTGCCGCTAATGCGGTATTCCCCAGCCGACCGGATATAGCGTCACCTACAGAATGCAGTGCATCTGCCAGCCGTTCCAGTTCTCCAAGGCGTTTTCTCATGCCGATGATCGTAATCAGCGTCATCACCATATCCGCCGCCAGGAGAATATAGCACACCGTCCCCAGCACAATCCCCAGCGTATGGGGAATCCAGGCCAGAAACCCCATAATCAAGGGGTGAATCAGCCGGACCGCAAAGGTCACCGCCAGTCCCCACATCAAGGAAAAGCCCAGACAGATATATCCTCCCAGGTTGAAGGGCTGATTGCTGTAGTCCCACCACCGGGTGTGGAACACCTTTTCCAAAATCCATCCCCCTGCCAGCTCCACCAAGCTGCACAGCAGCATGCCGCCTAGAAACAAAAGCAGCAGGTGTTGGGAAACCGGTTCCAGCACCAGAAGAACCACCAACATCCCCACCCCATAGATGGGGCATACCGGTCCGTTTAGGAATCCTCGGTTTACCACCTGTCCCAGGGTCACAGCCACAAAGCTGACCTCTACGCACCACCCCAGAAAGGAATAGATTAAAAACAGCCCCATCAGTTGCGCAATGCTATACTCCATTGGATGCTCCTCCGTTTTCTGTCTCTCCGAACCCCTTGATACTCGTCTCCGTCTGGTTTAGCAGCTGCCGGCGTACCGATTCCGGCACCAGGCTACCACCGGTGGCCCATACCAGCAGGGTTCCCTGTTCCAGCATGTCTTGGTAGGACGGCGCCACTTCTCCCAATCGCTGTGCCATGATAAAGCCTGCCGCCGCAGAGGGTTCCACAAAGATCTCTTCTGTCGCCCACAGCGCCTGCATATACCGCAGGAACCGATCCTCAGATAAGGTAAAGCAGCCGTCCAGCAGCGGCTCCATGATCTTTCCTACAAATCCGGAGGATCTACCCACAGCCAGTCCGTCGGCCAGGGTGATACCGCTGAGACCAATGTCCTGAACACATACGTTGCCATGTAATCCCGACGCCATTCCCAGTGTCATGCAGGGTGACTCCGTGGGTTCGGCAAAAAAGCAATGCACATGATCGCCGAATACTTCCCGCAGGCCAAATGTGATGCCCCCCGGCGCACCGCCCACGCCGCAAGGGATGCACACCAGTAGCGGGTGTTCCTGATCCACAGGGATCTCCCATTCCGCTAGTTGCCGCCGAAGCCGGCTGGCGGCCACGGCATAGCCCAAAAACAGATTGACAGAATGCTCATCATCCACAAAATAGCTTTTGGGGTTCTGCTGGGACTGAATTCGCCCTTTTTCCACCGCATCGCTATAGTTGCCTTTGTACTCGATTACCGTAGCGCCTCCCATCCGCAGCAGATCTTTTTTCCAGGCTTTGGCGTCGGCGGACATATGCACCACGGTTTGGAAGCCCAATGCAGCCCCCATCAATCCCACGCTGAGGCCCAGATTGCCCGTGGAACCCACCTCGATCCGATACTGTTGAAAGAAATCCCGATGTTCCGCCAGAATTCCGTAGGAATCCATTTTTTGCAAGATTCCGGCCATTCTTGCCAAATCCTCAGCATGCTTGAGCACCTCATAGATACCGCCCCGGGCCTTCACTGATCCAGCCACCGGCAGCAAATCATCTCGCTTGAGCAGCAATCTACCGGCGAACTGGCCCCCCTGCTGTCGCAACCACTGTGCCATACGTGGCAGCTCTGTAAGAGGCGACTCCAGGATCCCACTCTGAGCAGCAGTCTCCGGAAACAATCGGGCCATCAGTGGTCCAAATCGACGCAGGCGAGCCTCCGCATCCCGGATATCCTCCAGATTTACCGGCAGCAGCGGCCTGGCCGCCTCCATTCCACGACAACGGGGATTTTGATAAAAAAGCTCCTGCCGCTCCATCATGGCGCGAATGGCAGGATGGTCCAGCTGCAATGCAGACAGCACGAGATTTCCCCCTTTCTATTCTATTCTCTCAGCATACATGTTTTTTGTTCCCATGTCAATGCAAATGCGCCGCCCAGGGGCCTCCCCTTTCGGCGGCGCAAAGGCGCTTAGTTGAATTTAAATATTTTGTTAGCCATTCGATAAATGGTAATTTCCGCACGCCGGCCTGCTTTCCCTGGCATATTGCTGGCTGCCGCCAGAGAAAAGGACTTCAGCCGACGCTGCAGTTCCGGATGCTCCCGCAGTAGTTCTTCCCACAGCTCTTTTTTCTTTGCCAGCGCTTCCGGAGAACCGTCCAAATTCAGCAGCGTGGAACAAATGGTCAGCATCATGGACAAGTACCGGAACATATAGCGCGCCAGCTTTGGCTGGGTTTTTTTAAGTTCCTTGAGATTATAGTAACCAAACATCAGCCGGGTCACCCGAATTTGCTGATCCACCCGCTGAACCATCACCTTTTCGTTGACGGACTGGTCCTGCCGTCCGATAAAATACCGGTACAGATCCAGATCCATGTAATACATGCTCTTTACCGCCGGCAGCGGATAATATACGAAAATATTATCCACGTAAAACGTATGCTTTGGCAGCTCCATCCCGGTCTGGCGCAGGAGCTCCGTCCGATAGATCACGGAGTGCATCAGCAGGTACTGGCTGGCACGGAATCTGCCACAGCTCTCCCAGTTGAAGATTTCCTCCACCGGAAACACGTTCTTATAGCCAATGGTATGGCTGGTGTTGTCGCTGACATGCTCATAGACATAGTTACAGATCATCAAATCCAGAGGTTCCGGCATCTGAGATAATTCCCGTAGACGGGACAGCATCTTTTTCAGGGCACCCTCATCCAGCCAGTCGTCGGAATCCACCACCTTGTAGTACATGCCACTGGCATGGCGAAGGCCTTGGTTGACGCCTTCGCCGTGGCCCCCGTTGGGCTGATGGATGGCCCGGACGATCCCTGGATACTCCTGGGCATACCGGTCACAGATCTCTGGCGTCTCGTCCTTGGTGGAGCCGTCATCCACCAAAATGATCTCCACATCCTCTCCCCCCGCCAGCAGAGAGTTTACACATTTTTCCATATACGCAGCGCTATTATAGCAGGGTACTGCAAAAGTAATCAGTTTCACATGATCGCTCCGTTCCACACTTTCATTCTCGCATGGTTATCCTAACGGATGGATGTGAACAAATTATGAACAAATTCTTTAGGACAGGTAAAAGTATTTGAAAAGCTTCTCAAACATCCCATTGGGAGAATTTCAAAATAGCGGTATTTACCGCCGCTGGCGATTCCAACGGCGGTAAATACTAAGGTTATGGAAAATTAGAAGCGAGCAAAATTATTTTTTCTGCTTTTTGCGGACCACAACCACGACCACTGCCACGGCGACCACGCAAAGCACAACAATCAGGGCAATGACGCCCCCGGAAACGCCGCCGTCCTCAGCAGGCTCTTCCGTCGCTGCCGGGGCAGAAGCTTCCGGTGTGGGCGTGGTTTCCACCACGGATTCCTCCACTGCAGAGGCTTCGGTCTCCTCCGGTTCCTCTTCCACCAGTTCCGGCCATTCCTCCACACCGGGGCCCTCCAGGGTCACGTTGCCGTAGGTTCCGGCCACCACGGTAGAGGTGGAGTCAAAGGTCACCGTTACGGGTTCGTCCGCCGTAATATTCTCCACATTGTAGATCTCCAGATTGGACACCTTGGTGTCGCCGGTGATCTTCCAGCTGGAGTTCTGATCAAAGGACAGATTACATACGCCGGTGATCTCCTCGGTATCGCCATAGAGGACGGTGCCTTCCCACTGGGAATTTTCAAAATTTACCGTAGCGGTGTTGGCACCGGTGCCAATATCCGGGCTCCCAGTGGATTCCGAATAGGCGCCAATGAAGAAGTCGCCGGTCAGTTCGGTGGTATCGTCACTCTCTCCGGTGAGATCCCAGCAGGTCTGGTCGTTCTCATCTTTGAAGTAAACAGTGGCAGAACCTGCACCCTCTACGGAGAGCAGCAGATTATCCGCAGGAATCTGTCCCTCTTCCAAGGTAGCCGGATCGCCGTATTCCTCATAGTTCTGGTTCACCATCTTGGAGGCCTCCACATAGACAGGCGTGGAGGAGTTTTCCACATAGATCACCGCAAACTTGTTGCCGCCGGAATAGCCGGGGGTCTTGGATTTGTCGGTGAACCACCAATCCAGGGATTCCTCGTAGAACTTGGGATTGTTGGCCTTATCCAGGAACATATTCAGCTCGGAATAGCCGGTGGTGATATTGTTCACATCAATTTCGCCGCTGGCCATCTTTTCCCGCATGGTGTCGGGATCGCCCACATCGTAGGCGTTCTTCATTTCTTCTGCGTCAAAGTAGGCCGCGACCCGGGAGTTTGCCACATGGACGCCGGTCTCCTCTTCCTCGGCATTGCCGCCAGCCCGGCACTTGATGCCCATGACACCGTTGATATCGCAGTTATAGGCATAGATGTAACCGCCGGAAGCAGAGCACAGACCTGCATCCAGATAAGAGGTCAGGCTGGAGTTGTAGCAATAGACCCAGCTCTCATTGGAGCCAATGGAATATACACCGGCACAACGCAGACCGAAGGTCTTGGTAACCACCTGATTGGCTACAATCACACCGCCGCCGGAATCCGTTGCCAATGCGGTACCAGCTTCATCACCGGTGACAATGACCGTGACGTCATCGTCATGTTCCTCATACACGCCTTCCATGGCACCGTCCGCATTCCGGGCCATGGTGCCTAGATCGCTGGAGGGCCGCTTGGTGGCCGTGAGATTCTCCGTGACACGGTTCACCGTGCCATCCTCGGCCACCAGATCAGTGCCCTTTGTATTCAGCAGGATCTGACCGCCGGTGGAGACATAGGGCCCGTGGCCACCGGAGGAGCAGGAGAAGATATCGCCGCCATCTATATAGATCACGCCGTTGGCCGTGGCATAGATGGAGTTGACGGTACCAAGGATTCTGGGATTGATCAAATTCAGGGTAGCGGTGGCCTTGTTGATGATGGTGGTGGCTGCTGTCGCCGCGTCTCCGCCGTCCACATGGATGGCTGAACCCATACCGAAGAAGTTGCCGGCCTCAGAGGGGCCTTTTCCTGCGGTATAGCAGTAAGAGGTAAAATCCTCCAGGGTCAGATCGCCGCCCTGCTGCACAAAGACAGAAGCGGTGTTAATATTGTCGTTGGTCACTGTATTGGGAGACTCCACATCCTCCGGGTCAATCTCCTTGTAGAGATAGGTGCAGTACAGTTCCACCACACCTTGGGCAGGACCGGAAGTCACGTTTTCATAGTAGTTGTATACCCGGATCAGGTCGTAATCTTTGCCATAGACGTAGCCGTCCTCCTCGTAGACCCCATTGATGGCCTCCGCCTTGGACATATATTTGGCCTCGTCTGTGGACTGATAGGACTGGAACATCTCATAGATTTTTCCATCGGCGGCATAATAGTAGCCGGTGGAGATACCCATGGTGTTGTCGTATTTGGCCGTGGAACCGGTATTGACGCCCACATACTCGTTCACATCCTCCGGCAGCTCCACGCCATCGGCCACAGCCTTTTCGTTGATCTCCGGTGCATCATATTCAAAGCTCTGGGTCATGGTATCCGGATCCCGGCTGTCCTGGGGATCCGCCTCATAGGTGACGGAGATACCGGTGGAACCGGTGGTAAATGTGTACTCCAAATCATACTCGTTTTTGCCTGCGGCATCTGCCACAGTCTGCCCATCCACGTTCAGGGAGGCGATCTTATACTGGTAGTCGGCCACAATACTAAATGTGATTCTATGGGCTCCATCCAGCATTCCGGAGGGAAGATAGTAGGTGCCGTTGGGCTGCATATAGCCCTCTTCACCGCTCTGGGCCGTAAAGGTCACACTGCCGTCGGCAGTATAATCCACGAAATCCCGAGTGTCGTCGGTTGCCGTATAGGTCTCCGCCGCACTGCCGGCCACACCGTAAAAGGTACCCGGACAGGACAGGAAAGTGCCATCGGCAATGGAAGTCACTGAGGACGGAATGGACCAGCCGCTGGTGCTGTTATAGTCGTAGATCATCCGGGGCGAGAACGTTGTAACACCTTCCGGGAACAGCACATACACGTCGTCGTTTTTGTTGTTGGAGGAAATGGTCTGGGCGCCGTTGCCGATGGTGGTAACAGGATAACCACCCAGGGTGGCAGGAATCATGACCACATTGCCGGTTTTCTCCTCACCGGTTCCCCAAAGAATGGTGGCCTCTGGATCCGCCCCTTCCATCATCATGGCCATAAAGGCATCCAGCTCCTCCTGGGAAGGATCGCCTCCATTGCCGCCAGCCGCGCCAGGATCGGCAGCTGCCGCACCGGGATCACTGGCTGCTCCGCCCTGTTCGCCTCCAGCTGCACCGGGATCACCGCCCATACCGCCGGGCATTCCGCCAGGTCCGCCGGGTCCACCCGGCCCTCCAGGACCACCGGCCATGGCCTGCGTTACCTCATAGACCCATGCCCCTTCCAGCTGGTTGCCCTCCGGAATAGGCTCCTCTTCTGTATCCGCCGCGCTTCCGGCTGTGGCCAGCATCCCCATAAGCATAGCTGCCGTCAGCACCAGCGCCGCAATTCTGCTCTTTCTTTTCATTGTCATCCTCCTTCTCACAAAAGAACTCTTGCAAGAATTCTATATAAAATATATCAGTGCGGTCGACCAAAAGCAATTATTTCTGTGCAAATCAACCAATGACGCCACATTATAAACACTTTTGTATTTCTCGGGTGGGCAGATAGACACCCGGGACAATATCTGTAGGGTCTCCTTTTGTGAGGGATGCCGGAAACTTCTCCTTTTCCCTTGAGGTTTCAGCGTTTTTTTGCTATAATTGCTTCAACATCATGATATGGATGTGTATTGAAGTTGAAATCCGGCATTTGGAATGTCCCTCAAATTGACCGGAAGCGTGTCTCTGACCTGACCGCCTCCGGTATATCTCCCCTGGCTGCCGCCGTATTGGTCTCCCGTGGATACGACACCCCCCAGAACGCCCACGCTCTGATTTCCTCCGGACATCAGGCGCTGCTGGATCCCATGACGCTGCCGGATATGCCGAAGGCGGCCCAGCGGGTCAGGCAGGCCATTACAGAAGGGGAAAAGATCGCCGTTTTTGGAGATTACGACGTGGATGGCATTACCTCCACCTGTCTGCTGACAGATTTTTTGACCCGCCAGGGCGCTGACTGCGCCTGGTATATCCCCGCCCGGCTGGAGGAGGGCTACGGCCTCAACGAATCTGCCATTCAAAGCCTGCACGATACAGGGATCGAACTCATCATCACGGTAGACTGTGGCATCACCGCTGTGGAGGAAGCCCAGTTCTGCAAGTCCTTGGGCATCGACCTCATCATCACCGACCATCACGAGTGCAAGCAGCAGCTTCCCGAAGCGGCGGCAGTGGTGGATCCCCACCGAAAGGACTCCCAATATGGTTTCCCCTTTCTCGCCGGCGTAGGCGTGGCCTTTAAGCTGGCCGCCGCCATTTCCGGCGATCAGGACCGGATTTTTGAAGAATATTGTGATCTGGTGAGTCTAGGCACTGTGGCAGATGTGATGCCGCTGCTGGGAGAAAACCGGGTTTTGGTCACCGGCGGTATCGCCGCCATGCAGCACTGCCGCCGAGTTGGGCTGCTGGCCCTGATGCATGAATGCCAGCTTTCCCCCGCAGCCATCAATTCCACCGCCATTGGCTATACGCTGGCCCCTAGAATCAACGCTGCCGGCCGTATGGGCCAAGTGGACTTGGCCGCGGAACTGTTCTTGACCCAGGATCCCCATGAGGCTGCATTTTTGGCAGCCTCCCTCTGCCGGTTAAACCGGCAAAGACAGTCCATTGAAGCGGAGATCTACGAAGACGCCGTGGCAATGCTGGGAGAGCTCCAGCATCCTTCCGCCATTGTATTGGCGGGAGAAACCTGGCATCAGGGCGTGGTGGGCATCGTGGCCTCCCGGCTGGCGGAGGACTATGGCTGTCCCGTCTTTCTCATCTGCCTCTCCGGAGACGTGGGAAAGGCCTCTTCCCGAAGCTATGGCGGATTCCCGCTGTTTTCCACTCTGGAACAGCTGACGGATCTGCTGGAGAACTTTGGCGGTCACGAGCTGGCGGCTGGCTTTACCATCCGTCGGGAATGCATTCCTGCATTTCGAGAAAAAGTCTCGGATTTGGCGCGTCACTATCAGGAGACCCATCCAGACGGAAAGGCCCTGGAACTGGACTGCTCCATTTCCCCGGAACTGCTGACGGTTTCCAATGTGGCCGCCTTAGATCAGATGGAGCCCTTCGGCGCAGGCTTTGCCCGGCCTCAGTTCTTTATGGACAACCTTCGGGTGGAGCAGCTTTCCGAAGTGGGAGGCGGCAAGCATCTGAAACTTCGGCTAACTCGAGAGGATAAGCTGCTCAGCGGAATCTTTTTCTCCACCACTGCCTGCCGTGCCGCCATTGCGCCGGGAGATCTGGTGGAAATTGCGTTCACTCCTCAAATCAACGAATTTCGAGGCATTCGCTCCGTACAGCTTAATCTCATCGACATTCGGCCCTCCTATGCGTGCCGGCAAGCCATGGAAAAAGATCGGGACATCTACTCCCGATTCTGCTCTGGCACCCTATCCCACGGAGAAGCCTCTGATCTGATCCCCCCCAGACGAGAATTTGCTGCGGTATGGCGGTATCTTTCCGCCAACGCCCGAAACGGCGCACTGACGGACGATTTCTCCGTACTGGCCCGCAAAATTGCCAGAAGCGCCAATCTCCCATGCTCCTTTGTCCGCACGAGGCTATGCCTCGACATTTTGGAGGAACGGGGCCTGATCGAAATCAAGTCCGGCTTTCGGACGCTCTTTATCAAACTTACGCCGGGACCTGAAAAGGTGGATCTGCAGAGCTCTGCCATTCTGCTCCGGCTCAGGAATCAAGAAGAAGGTGACGTGTAATGGAATCCGTTCAGGCGCACTATGACGCCATGAAGGCTGCAATTACAAAATATACACCCCATGTGGATATGAACGTGGTGGACGCGGCATACCAGTATGCCGCTGAGAAGCACAAAAATCAGCTCCGTAAGGACGGCTCCCCCTATGTGATCCATCCTCTGGCAGTGGCGGAGATCGTGGCGGAGATGGGACTGGACACGGACGCCATTCTGGCAGCTTTGCTCCATGACTGTATTGAGGATACCGACTCCACCCATGATGAGATCGCAAAAAAATTCGGAAAAACTGTGGCAGAACTGGTGGAGGGCGTCACCAA
>CBCTLT010000002.1:0-17290 GCA_965147785.1 uncultured Oscillospiraceae bacterium | reverse complement strand
ACCTTTCCGGCCTGTGCGCAGCAACTCAGAGCATAGAAAGGATCTGCGCCTTGGGTCGTGCACCCATAGCCTGATTGGCGATCTTTCCATTCTTGAACACCATGAGGGTCGGGATGCTCATGATCCCAAACTGGCTGGCCAGTTCCGGCTGCTCATCCACATTGACCTTGCCCACCTTGATGTCCTGCCGTTCCTCCGCGATCTCATCCACAATAGGGCTAACCATGCGGCAGGGGCCGCACCAGGATGCCCAGAAATCCACCAGTACGGGCTTGCTGGAGTTCAAAACTTCTTCCTGAAAATTGGACTTAGTAAGGGTAATGACTGACATATTCGTGTCCTCCTTGTTTCTTTTTCTTTATTATATCATGGATTCTGCCCTGCTTCCGTGATTTTATCACAAAAGGCGGGCTCCATCATTCCTGCATGGCTCAGCCAAAAGCCAAGCATTCTAGCAGTTATTTTATTATACCACATTTGTCTTTTGCATGCAGTGATCACATCACATTTCCAAAGGCATCCATGAGGCTTTCTGCATCCTCTGCGCCACACTTCCATAAGTCTGCTGTCTTTTGCAGGAGGCCCCGCTGCAAAACAGATGCATTTTGCAGCGGGGCCTCTACCATATGGATTGACAACAAATGTACTTACCTTAGAATCGGAAATCCCGTTCTCCCTGTTCGATTTTTTTCAGCCGTTCCACCACGATGCTCTTGACTTTTTCACTGGGAATATGCTCCATCTCCTGCTGAATCAGGGCCTCACCCACAGCTTTGGTTGCCGGGGAGGCATAATCCTCAAGATACTCCTTCAGGGTCATAATGGCGTTGGGCTGGCAGCAGTTCTGGATCTGGCCCGCTTTGCACAGGCTCATAAACCGGTCTCCGGTGCGTCCTTCCCGATAGCAGGCCGTACAGAAGGAGGGCAGATATCCCATCTCCATGAGCCACTTGAGGACCTCATCCAGGCTCCGGCGGTCCGATACGTCGAACTGGGCCGAGTTTTCCTCCTCCGGTTCCTCCTCCACATAGCCGCCTACGCTGGTACGGGAGCCGCCGGAGATCTGGGAAATGCCCAGATGCAGCGCCTTGGCCCGCATCTTCGGACTTTCCCGGGTGGAGATAATCATGCCGGTATAGGGCACTGCAATGCGGATGCAGGCAATGATCTTGGCAAAGGTGTCATCCGGAACACCATTGTCAAAAGCACTGGGATCAATGTCATCAGCAGGACAGATCCGGGGCACGGAAATGGTATGGGGCCCCACACCAAACACCGCCTCCAGGTGTTCTGCGTGCATCAGCAGACCGGCAAACTCATACCGGTACATCTCCAGGCCAAACAGGACGCCCAGGCCCACATCGTCAATGCCACCCTGCATGGCCCGGTCATGGGCCTCCGTATGATAGGCATAGTCACTTTTGGGACCCGTGGGATGGAGCTTTTCATAGCTCTCCTTGTGATAGGTCTCCTGGAAGAGAATATAGGTGCCGATGCCGGCTTCCTTCAGCTTCCGGTAGTTCTCCACCGTAGTGGCCGCAATATTCACATTGACCCGGCGGATGGCGCCATTCTTGTGCTTGATGGAATAGATGGTCTTGATGGATTCCAGCACATATTCAATGGGATTGTTCACCGGGTCCTCACCGGTTTCCAGCGCCAGCCGCTTGTGGCCCATATCCTGCAGGGCAATGACTTCCTTGCGGATCTCCTCCTGAGTGAGTTTTTTCCGGGCGATGTGCTTATTCTTGGCATGGTATGGACAGTAGACACAGCCGTTAATGCAGTAGTTGGACAGATACAGGGGGGCAAACAGCACAATGCGGTTGCCATAAAAATCCTTTTTGATCTGCTCTGCCAGGGCATACATCTCCTGGTTCTTCTCCGGAATCTCACAGGCCAGCAGCACAGAGGCGTCCCGATGGCTCAGGCCCTTCCGCTGCCGGGCTTTTTCCAGGATCGCGTCGATCACTTCCACATTGTTCTTGTTTTCATCGGCATACCGGAGGGATTCCAAAATCTCCTGGTGGTCGATGAATTCTTCTGCTTTCATGGATTTGGGATTGTACATATCATATCTTCCTTTCTTTGGGGTCAGTATTTCTTCTCCCGCAGTAGTTTACATAATCTTTCAACATCAAGATGTGCCACCGGAATAATCGCCCCGGTCCACCACAACCCGATAACCAATGGCCGCCATTCTGGCTGCCAGACCGTCTTTTCCCTCGGCGCCCTCATCGCCGGTGCAGATCTTGTGATCGTAGAGGGCATATTTCTCCCGGACCGTCGCTGGAGACAGGTTGGGCATACAGACATTGGCTCCCGCCAAAATCCCCAGCTCTCGCCCCTGGGGATGGATTGTGCCCAGAGCCGTAGTGGCTGGCAGCAGCACCTGGGGCAGGAGCAGCCGAATGATGCTGAGCAAATACAGCGTCAGCTCCAGTGTCCCGGCCGTTTGATCGGCAAAGGGCGTATCCTGGGCAGGAATAAAGGGGCCAATCCCCACCATCTGGGGCTGGAAGGACTGAATAAACCAGAGATCCTCCGCCAGTGTCTCCGGTGTTTGGAAGGGAGATCCCACCATCATTCCACAGCCTACCTGATACCCCAGTTCCTTCAGGTCCCGCAGGCATCGCATTCTGTTCTCCCAGGACATCTCCGGTGGATGAAGCTGCTCATAATGGTGTTTGTCCGCCGTCTCATGCCGCAGAAGATATCGGTCCGCTCCAGCCTCTCGCCAGCGGCGATAGACTTCCCGGGGATATTCTCCAACGGAAAGGGTCACGGCACAGTCTGGATGCCGCACCTTGATGGCTCTTACCAGCGATTCCACCCGCTCCGGGGTAAAATACCCATCCTCGCCCCCCTGGAGCACAAAGGTCCGAAACCCCATCTCGTACCCGGCATCACAGCAGGTGAGGATTTCCTCCTCCGTCAGACGATAGCGCTGAGCCTTTGGGTTCCCCCGACGGATGCCGCAGTACAGGCAATTATTTTTGCAGTGGTTGGTGAATTCGATCAGTCCCCGGACATAGACGGAATTTCCATATTGCCGCTGCCGTACCTCCACCGCTTTTTTCGCCAGGTGTTCTGCCAGTTCCGGGGTGCGATTGCAAATCAGCTGGGAAAAATCCTCCCGGGAAAGCCGCTGCCCTGCCAGAAGCTTCTCAGCAGCCGTCAGCATGATCCTTCTCCGGCATCTTGGAATAGACCGCCTTGGCCGTCACCCCCGGCAGCATTCCCACCTTTCCGGACAGGCTGGACACCACATCTGTGGGCGCATCCAGCACCACAGATATGATATTGATCCCCCGCTGGTGATAGGGAATCCCCATACGACCGATGATATAGCTGCCATACTGATGTAGAATGGCGTTGAGCTTTTCCACAGACTCCGGATTCTCCACCACAATACCCAATTGAGCGACTCTTGTTTCCAATGTAATACCTCCTTTTGACACAAAAAGCGCCATTCCAGATGGAATGGCGCAAAAATCCCTTATGAGGCTTCCAACGCTGCCCTTCCATCGCAAATCGAGTTTTTGATGTCAGAATCGCTTAAACTATTCTCCCTTACCGAAAGGCTAACCTCGCGGTGCGGTGGCAATATCATAGCACAGGACTGCTGGAAAAGCAAGCCTCCATTTCCTTGTTTTTTCCGCAGGCCTGTACCAGTATATTTGATTTATGCAACGGGCGTTTCTTCCTGACGACGTTCCACCTTGACTTCTTCCACACGGCGATCATTGGTGGCCGTTACTGTGACCGTCAAATCCCCGTAGACAAAGGAATCACCAGGGTCGGGGATTTTTCTCAGCTGCTCCATGACCCAACCGCCCAGGGAGTTGCTGTCCGAATCCGGGGCAATGTGGAACATATCGCAAAAGCTGTCCAGACTGACGCTGCAATCCACCAAATAGGTGCTGGAATCCTGCTGGCGGAAGGGCTCCTCTATCTCATCATGCTCATCCCAGATTTCGCCCACCAGCTCCTCCAGAATGTCCTCCATGGTGACAATGCCCAGGGTTCCGCCATATTCATCTACCACAATGGCCACATGGGACTTCCTGTGCTGCAGCTGCTGCAGCAGGCAATCCAGCTTCTCCGTCGGCGGCACGTAAATCGGCTCTGTCATAATGTCCGCCACAGCGGCATCCGTAATACCGGTGCCAATATAAAAGTCCTTCTGGCAAAGGATGCCCACAATCTGGTCGATATTTTCCCGATAGACCAGGAGTCTGGAAAACTGGGTTTCCTTAAATTTCTCTGCAATCTCCTCTTTGGTGGCTTCCAGACTGATGGCCTCCAGATCCACCCGATGGGTCAGAATATCCTGCGCCTCCATATCGCCAAAGGTCACCGCATTTTTCAGCAGTTCTCCCTCAGAGGCATCAATGGTCCCTTCCTGCTGGACCTCATCCAACAGAAGCAGCAGCTCGTCCTGGGACATTTTGCTTTCGGTATCGGAACGAAAAATCTTGCTGACCAGCACCTTCCACTGCGAAAACAGGAAATTCAGTGGGGTAAGTACAAAAATCAGAGTCTTAATAATGGGCGCGGAAAACATGGAAAAGGACTCCGCGTGATCCTTGGCAACGCTTTTGGGCGTGATTTCGCCAAAGATCAGTACCACTACCGTAACCACCACCGTGGATACCGTAGCGCCAATGTCGCCCAGAGCCTGCACAAACAGCAGCGTACCGATGGACGCCACCGCAATATTCACAATATTGTTTCCAATCAGAATGGTGGAAATGAGACGGTCATAATCTTCGGAAAGCTGATAGGCGATTTTTGCCCGGTAGTTTCCTTTTTCCGCAAGGGCTTTCAGCCTGGTCTTATTCACAGAGGAAAAGGCGGTTTCTGTAGCGGAAAAATAAGCGGAAAGCACAACGCACACTACCATCGCGACTACGCTTACAATCATATCTGTTACTCCTTTTATTTGACTTGGTTTTTTACCTAGATAGCAAAAAAAGACATACTACTCCCGAAAAATGGGGGCAAGTACGCCATAATAATACCAAATCAAATTGTCAGGTTTATCGCCGTCGCTACTGCCACTGTCCATAAGAAAATATCACCTTCCTTACGCTTTTTTGTTCATTATAGCAGATACAGCAAAAATGTCAAGCTTCATCTGCCAGCACTACGCTGCGTGCCTGTTCTGATGGCTCTGTCTGATTCAAGCACCACTGTAGGACCGGAGCAAAATCAAATTCATCCAGTGCCTCCATCCGGTAGCCGCTGCAGGGACTGATCAGATCTCCTTCCACCACCACGGTCACATCGGTAATGGTTCCGTCTGCTGCATAATCCAGATAAATTCGATAGGCCCGATGAACATGGATGTCGTCCCACGAGATTCCCACATCCTCCCCCCAGAAGGCCAGCATAGGTTTTCCCCAGCGCGTCTGCACCGGAGCATTCGCCCGAAGCCGACGGCCGACCAGCGCCGCTGCAAGTTTTTTATTGTAAACTACATCCATAGTTCCTTTCTCCCATTTTATTTTTATTGCATTATAGCACATCTTTTTCGTATCAACCAAAGCTTTCTTTGGTAAAACCAGTTTTTTTCAGTTTTTATCTAGAAAAAATCGTAAATTTATGTTACAATAAAGTGGATCATTTAAATAGTTTTTGCGTTTGAAACGCTACTTTCGCTTTACTTTTCAAGATAAAGGAGGTCCTTTTTGCGTCACAATCAACTTCTTACGGAAAAAATCAAGGAGTCTTTGGCAGCCGTTTTACCCATTACCGCCATTGTGCTCGTCATCAGCGTTACCATCGCGCCTCTGACGCCAGGTACACTGATTCTTTTTTTATTCGGCGCACTGCTGCTGGTACTGGGTATGGGTCTGTTTACCCTAGGGGTGGATATGTCCATGATCCCCATGGGAGACGGCATCGGCGTGGAGATCAGTAAAGCCAAACGTGTCGCACTCCCTTTGCTGATCTGCTTTATATTGGGCCTGGTCGTAACCATTGCAGAACCAGATCTTCAAGTTCTGGCAGAACAGCTTCCCACAGTGGCAAACATGACCCTCATCCTTGCCGTTGCCATTGGAGTGGGCTTTTTCCTGGTGGTATCCCAAGTCCGCATGCTTTTGAATATCCCGCTGTCCTACACGCTGGTGTTTTTCTACGTACTGGTATTTGCCATGTCCTGGTTTGCACCAGATAGCTTTGTCCCTGCCGCCTTTGACTCCGGCGGCGTCACCACAGGGCCCATCACTGTTCCCTTCATCATGGCCCTGGGCATCGGCTTGGCCTCGATCCGAAGCGATAAAAACTCCAGCAGCGACTCCTTCGGCCTGATTGCCCTGTGTTCCATTGGCCCAATTCTGTCGGTGATGATTCTAGGCCTCGTGCTGCCTAATCTGGATGCAGCTTACACGCCGGTAGCCGTACCTGAATTACAGGATACCCGAGATGCTGCTCGTGTTTTTGTGGAGGAAATTCCTGCCTATCTGTCCGAAGTTTCTGTGGCACTACTGCCCATCATTGTAATTTTCGGCTTATTTCAGATCTTCTTCCGCCGGTTTCGCAAACACCAACTGGGAAAGATCCTGGTGGGCCTTCTCTATACCTATGTGGGGCTGGTTCTCTTCCTGGTAGGTGTCAACGTGGGCTTCATGCCTGCCGGCACCACCATTGGTTCCATTTTGGCATCCGGCGAAATGAATTGGCTGCTGATTCCCATTGGCGCACTGGTGGGTTATTTTATCGTCCGGGCGGAACCTGCGGTCCAAGTTTTGGCCCGGCAGGTGGAGGAGATCTCCAACGGCTCCATCACCCAGAAATCCATCAACTATGCCCTTTCCATTGGCATCGCCCTTTCGGTGGGTCTGGCCATGGTGCGGATCCTCACCGGAATTTCTATTATGTGGTTTTTGATTCCGGGATATATCCTGTCCCTGGGCATGACTTTTTTCGTCCCGCAGATCTTTACCGGCGTAGCCTTTGACTCTGGCGGCGTTGCCTCTGGTCCCATGACCACCACCTTTCTACTGCCTCTTGCCATGGGTGCCTGTGAAGCCGTAGGCGGAAATGTGCTTACCGACGCCTTTGGCATTGTAGCTCTGGTGGCTATGACGCCCCTGTGCACCATTCAGCTTCTGGGATTGGCAGACCGACTGCGGGCCCGCGCCTCTGCCAAAGCACTGCATATGGCCCTGCGGGAAGAGCTCAGTCAACTGGACGACGGCGTCATCTATTGGGAGGTGTAATTCATGCAAGCATCCGTCAGCCCCATGCAGCTGTTGGTTTCCATTGTGGAACGGGGCAAAGGAATGGAAGTATCAAAAATTTACAAGACTTTTCACGTCACCCAGCATCTGCAATCTGCCGGTCGTGGAACTGCCGCCTCCCATCTTTTAGACACCCTGGGCTTTGGCACTGCCGAACGGGACATTGTGCTCAGCATTGCGCCCAAGGATACCATCCGGCAGCTCATGTATTATCTCAAGAATGAGGACCGTTCGGAACTGGAAGCCAAGGGTATTGCCTTTACAATGGACGTGTCAGGTCTGGGCACCATTTTGGCCGTAACACTCAGCCGCATAGAAGCCATGGACGCGGAAAGGGGAGAAATGATTATGGAACAGGACAATCGCCACCACCTGATTCTGGTGGCCGTCAATCAGGGCTATACCGACGCCGTCATGGATACGGCCCGGGCCGCAGGCGCCCGTGGCGGCACTGTGGTCCGAGCCCGATGGGTGGGAGCCGGTGAGATTGAGCAGTTTATCGGTATCACACTACAGGCCGAGAAGGAGATCCTGGCCATCGTAGCCACTGGCAAAGAGCGAAGCAGAATCATGGAGGAAATCAACCGGATTCATGGTCTGAAATCCTCGGCTCAGGCTGTGGTGATCTCTCTGCCCATTGACCATACCGCACGCCTAGATTAACGTTCCGCGGCACCCGGAAGAAATCCGGGTGCCGCAGATTTTTTTGCGTAGAACGGTGTAAATTCCCGAAAAAGTATGATATGATAACAACGCATTGACTGCACAAACGTCAAAGAAAGGAGCTCTTTTTTATGAAAAATCCATATCCCCATTTGCTGTCCCCTCTGAAGGTGGGGAAATTCATTCTGAAAAACCGGATGCAGTCCTCCAACTCTCTGCCCCATTTCTCCCAGGGCCCGGAGGAGTATCCTGCGGAAGCCACCATGGCCCACTTCATTGGCCGTGCCCGCACCGGCGCAGCCTTTGTGACCTTTGCCGGCATGGACGATAACATTGAAAATCCCCCTCTGCCGGATACCTTGGATGTATCCCATTTCCCGGATTTCGACATCCACAACCCCAAATGTCAGAACTACCTGGTAGAGATGATCGAGGCCATGCACTACACCGGCTCTCTGGTCAGCGGCTCCCTGTTCTCCGCCAACAAGAAATACCGCTACACCAACGAGGAGGGCGTGGAGGAAATCATCGACGCCAATCCGCCCATTGATCTGGGCCTGGGTGCCACCTCCATGATGTATCAGTTTGTGGGCGACGAGATTCCCGCTGAAAACCTCTACAAGATTGCCAAGAGCTATGGTCAGCGCGCCGCCTTCTACAAGCGGCTAGGCTTTGACGCTGTGACCATCCATATGTCCTACCGGGCCCAGCTTCCCGGTCAGTTGCTGTCTCCCCTCAGCAACCGTCGTACCGACGAGTTTGGCGGCAGCTTTGAGGGCCGCTGCCGGTTCCCCCTGCTGATGCTGGAGGAGGTCAAAAAGGCCGTGGGCAACGATATGCTCATCGAGATTCAGTTCTCCGCAGAGGAGCCCGAAGGCGGCTACACCATCGAAGAGGGCATCGAGTTCCTGAAGCTGGCCCAAAAGTATGTGGACATTGTGCAGGTCCGCTCTGCCGAGGGTGACCCCAACCATCCCATTCCCTTTGAGCTTAACCCCACCCCCTTCCTGGAGCTGGCCGGCAAGATCAAGGCCGCTGGTCTGGATTTCCTGGTCAGCAACGTGGGCGGCTACTTTGATCCGGATATTGCCGACAAGGCCATCGCCGAGGGCAAGCTGGATCTGGTGGCCATGGCCCGGGCCTGGATCTCCAACCCCAACTATGGCGAGCTGCTCTACGCTGGACGGAAGGACGATATTGTTCCCTGCCTGCGCTGCAACAAGTGCCATGGCCGGGGCAAGAACGATATTATGACCACCTGCTGCTCCGTCAACCCCAAGTTCGGCTTTGAAATGGTGGATCGGTATGTAGTCACCCCGCCGGAGGGGTCCAAGACCATTGCCATCATCGGCGGCGGTCCCGGCGGTATGCGGACGGCCCTCTATCTGGCAGACCGGGGCCACAAGGTTACCATCTACGAAAAAGAGGCGGAGCTGGGCGGCGCCATCAAGCACGCAGACTACATTCCCTTCAAATGGACCCTGCGGGACTACAAGAACTATCTGATCCATCAGGTACATAAAAAAGGCATCAAAGTGGTGCTGAATACCGCCGCCACTCCCGAAATGGTGGAGGATCGGTACGATGTGGTCATTGCCGCCGTGGGCGCTCAGCCCATCGTGCCCCGGATTCCCGGTGCGGACGGCGCAAATGTCACCGTGGCCACCGATGCCATCATGCACAAGGAGAAAATCGGCAAGAACGTGGTTGTCATCGGCGGCGGTGAGGTCGGCGTGGAAACCGGTATGTTCCTGGCCCAGAACGGCCACGAGGTCACTGTGGTGGAGATGCGGGACGAGTTGGCCGCAGATACCACCGTCATGCACTACCGCTCCATGTTCTCCGCTGCCTGGGAGGCCATCCCCACCTTCCACTATGTGCTCAACGCCACTGCCAAGGAAATCACAGCGGACCATGTGACTTACACCGACAAGGACGGCGTGGATCACGATCTGCCGGCAGATTCCGTGGTACTCAGCGTGGGCATGCGCTCCAAGTCCGACGAGGCCCTCAGCTTCTATGGCACCAACCCCGGCTTCTACATGGTGGGTGACTGCCGCAAGCCCGGCACCATCCAGACCACCAACCGCAGTGCCTATGTGACAGCGAATAACATCTAATTTTCTTTGGCCCAAAAACAGTGCCCTGGGAATGCATTGCATTCCCAGGGCCATTTTCTATCTACAATTTTTATGCCGGCGACACCGTATAGGTGCCATCTGCGTTCTGCGTGATATTTCCGTTGACGGTGCAACCTTCGCCCACATAAACGCCGTTTACAATGCTGGTTCCGGTGACATTCCACACCGCCCCATTGGTAAGGATCACGTAAACCTGTCCAATCCCGTTATAGGCCGGTGTGTTTTGTACTCTGCCGCTGGTCAAATAGTCATAAGTATTCTCTTCCGTCCCGTCCATAGGTTCCCCTGTCTGGTTGAAGAAGAACTGACCGGTGATGGCTTCACCGTTTTCATCCACATGTTGAGCATAGCTGGAGGAGATCACACCGTCCAGGGTGGAGTTGTCCAGCGTAACGCTGACCGCAGTAGTATTCCAAGAGGATAGATAGCTGGTGCTACCGTCATAGACCCCCAAAGTTGAAACGTTGTTGCTGGACCCCACGGAATTATAGATATCCCCCTGCAGCGTAGAGTCCTTGATGGTAACAGACTTGGTATTTCCCTGCCCACTGGCGGAATTGGCCAGATATTCCTCTTTCGTCAGATCCAGAATATCCATTTCCATGTCATTGGCGCCGGTACCGGTATCGTCCGTATCCATAAACTGAAACAGCACATTCCCCCAGGGATTGTCCCGGGTCCAATTGACCGTCACATCCTCCAGGGTGATATTGGCCTCACCGGTGGACTTGACGCTGAACAGATAATCGGCAATATCAAAATCCGAATGACTGATATTGGCCGTATAGCTGCCGCCATGGGTCATAAATCCGGTCCGGTCCGAGGACCCATAGCCACGTTTTGCTTCCGACTGGGTAAAATCAAAGGTCCCTCCTGTGATGATGCCCAGATAATCCGGAGCATAGAAGGAGCAGCCATAGAAATCGTCGTCAAAACCATCACAGTAGGTGATATAGCCGCAGCCCTCAGTGGTGTCATAGACGTCGATATAATAGTCCTTCCCATTGACCGTAGCTGTCAGATCAGCGCTATCCTGATTTGTCTCCACTCCCACGGCAGCCACCGTATCCGTGGCGGAAAGGGTGCCGTTGCCGGAATCGGTGGACAGTACCGCCCAAACATCGCTGACTGCCAGGGAATCCTGGAAGGTCAGAGTGGCGGAGCCAAAGCAGCAGGCTGCCCGCATGGAACCATAGAGTCCCAATGCCAGAGGTACGCACTGCAGCATGGGTGCACTGAAGTTGCTGGTATAATCGTCGTTATAATAATAGTACTTGGTACCTGTGCCGGTCATATCCTGGTAAGGCTCTTCAAAATATTCCCCCGACAGTCCTTTTTCGGCAATTTCCTCCTCCGTCAGGGGTTCCTTGGTGATATAAAACCGGTCATAGCCATAGGGTTTATAGTTATAGGCATTTCCCTGCTCCTCCGCCAGTACAACGGAATCGGACACATGGACCACGGAGTTTCCTCCCGCCCAGATTCCGTCATGCAGTGGCCCCTGGGTATAGATGGTAGTCCCGGTAATATCCACATTGGCAGTTCCTGCCGCAGAGATCACCGTACCCCAGCCGCCCTTGGTGCCAAAATCATTGCCTCCCAGGCCTGCAGACTGAATGGTCACATCCTCCACCGTGTAATGATCGCTGTTTTCACTGTAGGCATAGATGCCGCTGATATAATTGGCCTTAATATTGATCTCACCGCCGAAAATACCGTCATCGGTGATCTCCGCGTTCTGTACCGCTGCCGGTACGGAACGGGCCTCCATATAGGTTCCGTCCTCAAAATCCACTGCGCCGGTGAAGTAAAACGGTCCCCAGTTGGCTTCGTTCATGGCCATGGTCACGGTGTCAACCTGGCCCTTTTCCACCGTATAGAGTTCCGCCTCTGGCACCCAGTTCACCGGATCCCCCAGATCCACAATGGTGTTATCCAAGACCAGAACAAAGGTCTCCTGATCCACATCAATGGACTGGGTCGTTCCATCGGAGAAGGTAACAGATTCATACTGGCTATAGCGGGAGGAATCCACATAATCTTCATCCGATGCTCGAAGCATCACCCCTGTGATCACCGGCCCAGCCGGCTGCTCTGGGGCATCCAGCACGGACTCCATTCCGGAGCTGGGTTCCTCAGGCAACACAGTGGGTTCCGGTGCTGCGGCAGGCTCCGGCGGCTGCGCTTCCCCACTGATCACAGCGGCAGTCTCCCCATCAGTCGGTGCATTGGCGCCGCAGCCAGCAGTCCCCAAAACCAATGCCGCCGCCAGGAGAAGCGTCAAAAAACGTCTCATGGTCAATCCCTCCCCGTTGCGTTTTTACAGAAAATATTCTCACAATTTGATTTTATCACACTTCCCACGCAAAGAAAAGAATTATCCGTCATTCTCCCGGGAATTTCCTGTTTTCTCTCTGCAGGGCAGATGGTTTCCCGACAGCTTATAACAAAGGATAGAAACACCTTGTAAAACCACCGGCACAATGCTACAATAATTGCGGAGTTTCGGCCGCGTGGACAGCAGTGCGCGCGATCATACCGACACTTATTAAAACGTAATTTGCAAAAGGAGTTTTGCCCATATGAAAGCCCCTTCTCTGCGTTCCTATATGTTCAAATATGTGTGGCAGTATGTGGGCGGTCTGGCCTGTCTGTTGACGGTGGATTTTCTGGAATTGTTCATTCCCCAGCTCACCGGAGAGATCACAGACGGACTCACCGCCGGAGGTTTCCCCATGCGCACACTGCTGATGGACGTGTTTCTGATCGTGGCCATTGCCTCTGTGGTGGCAATCATGCGCTTTGGCTGGCGTGTGCTCATGTTTGGCGCTTCCCGGCGAGTGGAACGGGACCTACGGGAGGACCTCTACCGGCATTTGACCACCCTTTCCAATCGGTTTTACCAGGAACACAAGACCGGCGACCTCATGGCCTATTTCACCAACGACATGGACGCCATCCGCATGGCGGTGGGTCCCGCCATTCTCACCACCTTTGACGCTGTGGTGATGACGATTTTGGTGCTGGGCAAAATGATCTTCTATGTGGATCTGAAGCTCACTCTGTTGGCCATGATCCCGCTCCTGGTGATTCTCTTTGGCGGAAGCCGCTACGGCAGGGCCATGAGCCGCCGATACGACAAAAAGCAATCCGTCTTTGCCAAGCTGTCCGATCAGGTCCAGGAGAGCATCTCCGGAATCCGGATCGTCAAGGCCTTTGTACAGGAGAAGCAGGAGATGGAAGCCTTCCAAAAAGCCAATCAGGCAGCCCGGGAGGCCAATCTCCATGTTGTGAAGCTCCGAGCCTTGATTATCCCCTTTCTGGACGGACTCATCGGCATTGCCAGCGCGTTGACGCTGCTCTACGGCGGCTATCTGGTGATCAGCGGTAGCATTACGTTGGGCAAATTTGTGGCCTTCAATTCCTATGTCATGACTCTGGTGTGGCCCATGATGGCCGCAGGCGATTCCATCACCATGCTGTCCCAGGGCGTCGCTTCCTGGACCCGAGTCCGGCAGCTCTTCACCCAACCGCCGGAGATCACCGATGACGCCCTTACTGATCCGCAGATTGACGCCCTCGCCGGTGATATTCAAATCAAAAATCTTAGTTTCCAATACGGCGAAGCCCTTCCCTCCGTTTTGCAGGATTTCTCTGTGACCATTCCCAGAGGGTCCACCGTGGGAATCCTGGGTCGGACCGGCTGCGGGAAATCCACCCTGGCCTCCCTGCTGACCCGAACGTACAACGTGGAGCCTGGACATATTTTCATCGGGGGCCATGACATCCGCAGCATTCCCCTGGCAGTCCTCCGGGAGAACATCGCCCTGGTGCCCCAGGAAAATCTGCTGTTTTCCGACACCATGCAGGCCAATATTGCCTTTGGCACCAGAACCCTGGACAAAATGCCCCCAGAAGAAACGCCCCGACTGAAAATCTTTATTCGCCAGAGCGAAGCGGCGGAACAGTGGGTGGAGCAGGAGATGACGGAACGGGAGAGTAAAATCGACCAGCAATGGCAGGATTACGACGCCGTGGTAGACGCCGCAAAAGCCGCCCAGATCCATGAAAACATTATGGACTTCCCCAAGCAATATGCCACCGTGGTAGGAGAACGGGGCGTCACCCTGTCCGGTGGGCAAAAGCAGCGTACCTCCATTGCTCGAGCTCTGATGAAGGACGCGGAAATTCTAATCCTGGATGATGCGCTGTCCGCCGTGGATACGGACACAGAGGAGCATATTCTTCGCGGCCTGCGGCAAAAGCGAGCCGGCAAGACCACGATTTTGATTGCCCATCGCATCAGCACCGTCCAGGCCGCCGACCAGATTCTCCTAATGGAGGACGGCGTCTGTGCTGAAATGGGGACCCATCAGGAGCTGCTGGCTTTGAACGGGCAATATGCCCGGCTGTATCAGCAACAACAGCTGGAACTCCAGCTGGCCGCGGAAAAGGAGGCGTTCCATGCAACAGAATAAACGGGGCGTGTTTTTCCGCCTGCTGGGCTATGTGCGGCCCTACGCCGGATATGTGGTCCTGGCGCTTTTGCTGGTGCTGATGGTCACCTCCAGCGACCTGCTTCGGCCCATTATCATTGGAAACGCCATGGACGTGATTTCCTCCGGCGGCGTCTTCTCCACCATTGTCCGTCTGTTCCTTTTCTATATTTTGTTGCTGCTCTGCGGTACGCTCTGCAACGCAGCACAGATGTGGCTGCTGCAAAAGCTGGGGCAGAACATCATCTTCCGGCTGCGGAATGAACTGTTCGCCCATATCCACAAGCTGTCTCTTCGGTTCTTTGACATCACTCCTGTGGGCCGGATCGTCACCCGTGTCACCAACGACGTGGAAACCCTCAATGAGCTCTTCTCTTCTATTCTGGTAACCATGGTGAAAAACGTGGTGCTGATCCTGGGATACGCAGGCGTCATGTTGTTCCTCCAGTGGAAGCTGGCGCTGCTGTCCTTCCTGCTAATTCCTCTTGTCTTTGTACTCACCCGGCTTTTTACAAAGCTGTATCGCACCACCCACCGGATCACCCGGACCAAGGTCTCGGCCCTAAATACCTATCTCTCCGAAAATCTCTCGGCCATGAAGCTCATCCAGGTATTCCACCGGGAGGCGGAAAAGCAGCATGAGTTTTCCCAGCGTTCCGGGGATCTGTTTCGCTCCAATTTCCGGGAGATCGTGGTATACGGCACCTTCCGGCCTCTAATTTACTGGATCAGCATTGTGTCCCTGGCCATTGTGCTGGGGGTAGGTGGATATTTGGTGATGGGCGGCGCCATTTCCATTGGCACGCTGTACATCTTTACCAGCTATGTCAAATCCTTTTACGAACCCATTCAGTCCCTGTCGGACCAATTCGGCACCCTACAGGCTGCCATGGCTGCCGGTGAAAAGATCTTTACGCTGCTGGATGAGGAACCAGCCATCCGGCAGCCAGAGCATCCCCAGCAGCTGATCGCACCCAAAGGCCGAATTGAATTCGATCACGTCTGGTTTTCCTATGACGGCGAGGAATGGGTTCTCCGGGATGTGAGCTTTGTGATCGAGCCAGGACAAACGGCTGCCTTTGTAGGCGCCACCGGCGCTGGAAAAAGCTCGATTCTAAACCTGATCGGCAGATATTACGATATTCAAAAGGGCCGGATCACCATTGACGGCATCGACATTCGGGAGCTGGATACGGACAGTCTCCGTCGGGCCGTGGGGCAGGTGCAGCAGGACGTATTTCTGTTTACTGGAGACATCCGGGGCAACATTCGCCTGAAAAACCAGGACATCTCCGACGCCGAGATCGAAGCTGCTGCAAAATTCGTCAATGCCGACGGATTCATCCGTCAGCTGGAGCAGGGCTATGAATCTGCGGTGACGGAACGGGGCTCCACCCTTTCCGCCGGTCAGCGCCAGCTTTTGAGCTTTGCCCGCACCCTGGCCTTCGATCCGGCCATTCTGGTGATGGACGAAGCCACTGCCAATATTGATACAGAGACGGAGCAGCTGATCCAGGACGCCATGGATCGGCTCATGACAGGCCGGACCACTATTGTGGTGGCCCATCGGCTCTCCACCATCCAGCACGCCGACAAGATCATGGTGATGCACAAGGGCCGGCTGCGGGAACAGGGCACCCACCAGGAATTGCTCCAGCAAAACGGCATTTATAAAAAGCTCTATGACCTCCAGCTCTGCGAGCACTGACGGTTCCATTTCATGCAGCTTTCCTCCTCCAAAAAAATTTTTGAAATTTTGAATGGATTTTCGTTGCACAATCGTATACAGATTGAAGCCGGAAATGGCTACCAACGAAAACGGAGGAACTGAAAATGAAAAAAATATTGACAGGTATTTTGACCACAGCCATTGTACTCTCCATCGGTACCACCAGCGCTCTGGCCGCCGGTTCAGGACGGGGTCACTGCGGCAATGGGAATTCTGGCAGCGGGCGTTCCGGCAGCGGGAATTACGCGGAAAGCGTCTGTCAGTACTATGTGGACGCCGACGGCGACGGTATCTGCGACAACTGCGGTACCAGCTGCACCGGGACCGGGTCCGGCCATCGGTATCACTATGTGGACGCCGATGGTGACGGTATCTGTGACAATGCCGGCACCGGCTGCCAATTTGTAGATGATGACGGCGATGGTATCTGTGACAACTGTGGAACTGGCATCAACGGAAATGGCGGCGGCTACCGGTATAACTATGTAGACACTGACGGCGACGGCGTCTGTGACAATGCCGGCACCGGAAATGGCAGTGGGAATCGGTACAACTATGTGGATGCTGACGGCGACGGTATTTGCGACAATGCCGGCACTGGAGCAAGACAAGGCTGCGGCCAGGGCAATGGGGCTCGGAGGGGCTGCAGAAGATAACAAGCGGGGGTTTGTTATGCGGAGTAATCAAGAGGTGAGCCGAGCCATAGATCGGTATGGAGATACCATTCGGCGGCTCTGCATGATTCATCTGAAAAACTATGCCGACACCGAAGACATTTTTCAGACGGTTTTTTTGAAATACGCGCTCCGTACCGACGAATTTGAAAGTGATGAGCACGAGCGCGCCTGGTTTATCCGCGTAACCATCAACGCCTGCAAAGACCTGCTGAAAAGCTTTTTTCGCAGCCGTACTGTTTCTCTGGACCAACTGTTGGAGCAGCCCGCTGCCCTGACCCCCAATCATCGGGAGGTTCTGGAAGCGGTGCTCTCCTTGCCTCAAAAATACAAGGAT
>CBCTLT010000001.1:0-20423 GCA_965147785.1 uncultured Oscillospiraceae bacterium | reverse complement strand
TTGTGCAAAACACCTTCAATGAAGAACGCAAAAAGATTTTGCAGGCGAAACAGCACAATGGAAAAGAAGATCCCCACGCCCACAGCAAAGGATGTTGTAAAATTAAACAGGATCTGAAGCCGCCGCTCATAGAAGAACAGCAGAAAAATCAGCGTCACCGCCAGCCCCATCAGTCCTGTAGCGGACCAGACCAACAGCAGACTCAGTGCGGATACGGCGATCATACCGTAGGCGAACCAATTGATCTTCCCATGGATCATGGAGGATCGCAGCGTCACCAAAAACATATAGGGGATCAGCAGCGGCGCCAGGAAATTGTCGATCCCCAAGAAATTGTACTTGTAATTGTAGGTACCACCGGTACACAATCCTCCGGGGAAAATACATAGCAGTACAAAATTGGCCAGGATCAGCACTGTCAGAGGCATCACCAGCATATCCATGGTCAGGTAGGGATCCTCCCGAAGGCTCATTTCCACCAGCATGCAGAAGGTCACAATCGTCATCACATAGTTCACGAGACTCCAGAGATTGTCCTCCCGGATCAAAGTCGCCAGTGCAATAAACCCCAGATAGGCGCAAAGCCATAGCAGCACTGAGGAAGGCCAGTACTTTTTCTTGACCATTTGAAGAAGATAGAGCACGCAGATGGCGGCAGCTGCGGCCATCCGCCAGACGTCGAACAGCGGCTCCAGCAACCCCGTTCCCTCCATGACCCCCAGCACAGCGGGCTTAAAATAGGGAAACAGCAGCAGGTAATACATCCATTGCCGCAGATATTTCAGGTTCATTGCAAGACTCCTTCTGTCAGTGCCCGCCAAACTGGTTCATCAGGAATGCGCCGACATGCCGGAGATTCAGCTGAATGATGGGACCGTAAATATGATACTTGATCTTTTCTTTTTTTGTCAGCGCGGGAGATCGGAACAATTCGTCCCGGTAGACCCTCAGTTCTGACCGCAGGTGCTTCACCGCATCGCCGTCACCGGCGATGACGCTATGGAACATCAAATCCCGGACGCCCTTTTGATACTTCATTTTGGCCAGCGCCTGCACATCCGGTGACAACGAATCTGTCAGTTCCACAATTTTTTTGCGGGCCGCCAGTTCTGTCAGTTTGCGGTCCGTCAGCTTTCCATACATGGCTCCGCTGTTCCGCACATAATAGCAGTACAGTCGGTCCGGAAAAAATACCGCCTGCTTTACGCCGCTGCGGAAAATATATTCGCCATCCTCCACAATGTGGAGGGATTCATCAAACCGCATCAGCTTGCCATCCGCTCCCGTCAGGGCCTCCCGGCGAAAAAGCTTGTTCCACACCACGGTAGTATAGCCATCAGGACGCAGCAGCAACCGGGCCATTCCATTCCGATCCACCGTCTCCGGCTCCGAATGCCCTGTGGGCAGATAATCCTGCTTTCCACTGGCCGCATAGATCCGGTCAAAACCACAGCAGGCCATATCCGCCCCGGTTTGCTCCAGGGCCTCCGCCAGTCTGCGGACATAATCCGGCTTGAGAATATCGTCGGCGTCGGTAAAGCCGATATAGTCTCCGTCCGCCAGGGCCAACGCCCGATTGCGGGCGGCAGAGACACCGCCGTTTTCCTCGATCACAACGGTAATCCGGCGGTCCCGTTCTGCCAAACGGGTCAAAATCTGCACCGATTCGTCTGTGGAGCCGTCGTCGCTGAACAGGATCTGCAGATTCTCCCAATCCTGCCCCAGCAGAGACTCCGCCATTTGGGGCAGATATTTGGCCGCATTATAAACAGGAATAATCAGACTGACCCGCTTCATGGCCGTCCCAGCTCCTGCTTGATCTTGGTGGTGGAGATCTCCGGGGTCCGGGGTAGGTATACCACCTCGCACAGATCCTTGAGGAAGTCAAATTTTCCCGCCCAGTCGTCACCGATGACAAAGGTATCCACCTGATAGAGCTGCACATCGCTCCGCTTTTGATCCCAGCTCTCCTCCGGGATCACCAGATCCACATAACGAATGGCCTCCAGCAGACGCCGCCGCTCCTCATAGGAAAAATAACACACCTTGTTCTTTTCCTTCAAATTAAACTCATCCGTTGACAGGGCCACGATGAGGTAGTCCCCCAGAGCCTTGGCCCGCCGCAGCAAATTGATATGCCCGTAGTGCAGCAGGTCAAAGGTTCCATAGGTAATCACACGCTTCATACTCTACCTCTCATTTCTCCCCAGTCACGGTGCCGTGCTTATTTTGTTCCTCCGCCGGAGGTGGGGTCATATAGTCGCCATACATCTGCCGAAGCACCGTGTCATAGTCCTTTGGCCCGGGCAGTTGCATATCCTCAAAGGGATACGCCGCGACCTCATTGTATATGCTTTTGGGAAACATCTCCCGAAATTTATAGGCGCCCATAAAATTGACCACCCGGGAAGCCCCCTCATAGGGATACCGCTTCAGGCATTTGTCAATGAGGGTCATACGCTTTTGGGTATTCAGCCGCCGCTCCAGCTTCAAATGCTTCCCCAGCGCAATAAGGATCTTCTCGTGGAGAGGCCGATGGGCCAGGTTCACCGCCACAACCTCGGAAAACTGGCTATACTTGAGCATCATCCGCAGATATAGCAGCCGGTATTTATGCAGAAAAAAGGAGACTTTTCCTGCCGGTACGCCATCCAGCGGAAATAGGTCAATCCAGGCGCACCGGGTCTTTTCCACCTGGGCGGAGGTGTCCAGAATCTCAAAGGAGGGATCCACCACCTGGGCTGGATAGTATTGCATCTCTGGATCCGAGGCGAAGTGCCGCAGCACATAGCCTTTTTTCAGCTCCGAAGGAGCAACTTTCAAAAAGGTCTCATAGTCCTTGCGGCTCAGGCTCAGGTCCACATCATCATCCCAGGGAATAAAACCTTGATGCCGGACTGCACCCAGGAATGTGCCGCCCATCATATAGAGCTGGAGTCCATGCTTTTGGCAGATCTCCACCACATTTCGGACGATCTCCAATTCACACAGCTGGAGATCCCGCAGGGTCTTTTCCATGTGTCAGTCCCCTTTTTTTCTGAAAAATTTCCGCTTTAAGAAATTACCGCCCTTTTTCAGCCAATTCTGCCGTTCCATAAACATCACCGGTACCTCCCGGTATGGAATCCCATTGGCCTCCAGATAGACGTCCAGCAGCCGCTCGCTGATAAAACCGAACACCCGCTTGTCGTACTGGCTGTAGGAGGAGGTATCGAGCTGCTGTTCCACAGCGAAGAGAATGTTAAACAGCCACTGGCAGTAGCCGTCAAAGATCTCCCGTTTCATCAAAAACATATTGAAAATATGCGTCCAGGATCGCTTTTTCATGGCAGCCACAGCTTTGCGATAGGACTCCCCACCGGCTTCCGCCAGGGACAGGGCCAGATCCAGCCCTTCCTTTGGATGGGCGTGGATATACTGATTGTAGGCCGTCTCGATGTAGTAATTCCGGCGTTTGGGCAGCAACACATCGCTGGTTTGCAGCAGTTCTTCCGCCTGCTTTTCCGTTAAAATACAAGCCCACTTATCTCCACCGGCTTTCCCGCGGAAGTATCGCCGATAGTGACACAGTCCCACATAGTCTGCGTCCAGGTTCTTCCACGCCCAATAGATCCCTGTGAGCTCACAGAACGTGGAGTTCTTTTCCGAAATATTGTCTCCGGTATTGTCTCCCTGAAAGCCCAATTCCAATGCCTTGCCCGCTTTTCCCACATGGAGGGGCAGGTACATGGGATCCTTCGGCATCCGATAGGCCTTGTGGGCGGCCACAATCATCCGAATTTTCATAGCAGCTTCTCACACAATCTCAGGGACGAGGCAATCACCTTATCCATGTCATAATACTTGTATTCTCCCAGCCGACCGCCAAAGTGTACGCCCAATTCTTGGGCCGCCAAAGCGGCATACTTCTCATAGAGGGCATTGTTCTCCTGGTCATTGACGGTGTAATAGGGTTCTTCTCCCGGTGTCCAGGCCGCAGGATATTCCCGGGTGATGACGGTTTTGGGCTGGGTACCAAATTCAAAATGCTTGTGCTCAATGATTCTGGTAAACGGCGTCTCCCGGTCTGTGTAGTTCACTACAGCATTGCCTTGGAAATTGTCCGTGTCCAGCACTTCTGTCTCAAACCGCAGAGAGCGGAACTGCAGCGGCCCATAGCAGCAGCCGAAATACTGGTCGATAGGACCAGTATAGATCACCTGCTCCGCCATAGATCGAAGCTGTTCCCGCTCCTGAAGATAGTCGCAGCCAAGACGCACCTCTGTCTGTCCCAGCAGCTTTTCAAAGATCTTTGTATAGCCGCCCTCGGGAATTCCCTGATAGCGGTCGGTAAAATAATTGTTGTCATAGGTAAACCGCACCGGCAGCCGGCGAATGATGAAGGCCGGCAGCTCCTTGCAGCTCCGTCCCCACTGCTTTTCCGTGTACCCGCGGACCAGCTTTTCATAAATATCCATCCCCACCAGGGAAATGGCCTGTTCCTCCAAGTTTTTGGGATCGGTCACGGCGCCCTTTTGGGCTTCAATAATGGCTTTGGCCTCTGCCGGTGTGGCAATCCCCCAGAGCCGGCTGAAGGTATTCATATTGAAAGGCATATTGTAAATCTCGCCCTTGTAGTTGGCAATGGGCGAGTTTACATAATTATTAAATTCCGCAAATTGGCCCACATAATCCCAGATGGTCTTATCGGAAGTATGGAAAATATGAGCGCCGTATTTATGGACTACAATTCCTGCCTGCTCCTCAGTATAGCAGTTACCGCCAATATGGTTCCGCCGGTCGATCACCAGGCATTTTTTCCCCCGAGCTTGAGCCTCATGGGCAAACACAGCGCCAAAGAAGCCTGCGCCCACCACCAGAAAATCATACTTCATAAAAATCTCCCTTTTATCGGGCGCCGTCCATACGAACCACTGCGCCTACGGTCCAAAACAGAATTTTGATATCCAGCAAAAATCCCCGTTCCCGCACATATTGCAATTCCAATGCCTGCCGGGCACCGTCCGTATAGGTGACATTGCTGCGGCCTCGGGCCTGCCAAAGCCCCGTCAGGCCGGGCTTGCAGGACAGGAGCAGGTCCCGGTCTTTCCCATAGAGCTCCGTCTCCTCCTGGAGCACCGGTCGCGGTCCCACCAAGGATAGTTTTCCGGAGATAATGTTAAAGAGCTGCGGCAGCTCGTCCAGACTGGTTTTGCGCAGGATTGCTCCCACGCGGGTGATCCTGGGGTCCTTTTCCAGCTTAAAGTTTTTCTTATATTCCGCCAGTTCCTCCGGCGAAAGCATTTCCTCCAAGCGGTCGGCATTGTTTTTCATGCTTCGAAATTTATAGACCACAATAGGCTTTCCATGGAGTCCCACCCGTTTAGCCCGATAAAAGATCGGAAATCCATCCTCCGCCACCACCGCTATGGCGATGATCAGCAGCACAGGGGACAGCACCACCACCGCCACCAGGGAAAACAGCAGATCGCACACCCGTTTCAGGCACTGGTAAACCGGTTTTTTCCGAAATCCCATGATTTCTTCCTTTTCCATTTCCAACGCTTCACTTCCCGTCAGTCCAAATCCCCCGCAATGGCAGTCAAATACTGACCATATCTGGTTTTTTCCATTTTCTTAGCCAGCTCCAGCATTTGATCGGTGTTGATCCAGCCATTTCGCAGCGCCGTCTCCTCCAGGCAGCCGATCATCTTACCGCTACGCTGGGCAGCCCGAACCGCTCCAGCGGCTTCATAGAGGCTGTCGGCGTTTCCGGTATCGAACCAAGTGAACTCGTCTCCCAAGGTCACCACATTCAGCATCCCATAGTTCAGATAAGCATTGTTCACAGAGGTGATTTCCAGTTCTCCCCGGGCGGAGGGCTTGACCTGCCGGGCAATGTCCACCACCTTGTTGTCATAGAAGTAAAGGCCGGGAACGATGTAGTTGGACTTGGGATGGGCCGGCTTCTCCTCAATGGAGATCGCCTTGCCCGCAGCGTCAAATTCCACCACACCGAAGGCTCTCGGATCGGTCACATAGTAGCCGAAGATGGAGGCCCCTTCCTTGTTCCGCATGGCCATCCGCAGCTTTCTCCGGAAGGCCGGGCCATAAAAGATGTTGTCACCCAATGCCAGACACACGGAGTCCTCACCAATAAAGTCAGCACCAATTAAGAAAGCATCGGCAATCCCCCGCTGGACCTTTTGCTCAATATATTCAATATGGATTCCCAACTGGCTGCCGTCCCCCAGCAAGTTGACAAAAGGATCTTTGTCGTCTGGAGGCACAATCACCAGAATATCCCGAATCCCAGCGGTCATCAGCACATTCAGCGGATAATAAATCATGGGCTTATCATAGACGGGAAGCAGCGGCTTGCAGACTGGCATCGTGACTGGATAAAGCCGAGTCCCTTTTCCGGCCGCCAAAATAATACCTTTCATAGCGTTCCTCACTTTCTCTGGCCCTTGGAAAAACGCATTGTGTTTTTCCGCGTTTTCACGCAGTATAGTTTTATTATAATATCCTGAAATGCTATATTTGTCAATAGTCTGTACGTTTCGCGGCCTGTTTCTTCCGGCTCCTGAGGGAGCGAAAAAAATCCCGCAGTAGTTGGGCGCAGGGTTCCTCCAGCACACCGGAGATCACCTGGGGATGGTGGTTATAATCCATGGAAAACAGCCGGGCCACTGAATCCACGGACCCAGCCTTGGGATCCTTGGCTCCATAGACCACCACCGGAATTCTGGCATTGATGATAGCACCTGCGCACATAGGACAGGGCTCCAGCGTCACATAGAGCCGGCACTGCCACAGCCGCCAGCCGCCCAGGCGACGGCAGGCCTCATCAATGGCCAGAATCTCCGCATGGCCCAGGGCAGTTTTTTTCGTCTCCCGACAATTTCTGCCTCTTCCCACGATCTCATCCCCCAGAGTCACCACGCATCCGATGGGGACTTCCCCCTCCTGTGCTGCCTGGCGTGCCAGCTTCAGAGCCTCCTCCATAAAGATCTCATCCTGGGTCATAGTCTGGCCTCCCTAGGCCGAAACACCAGAAACTTACTGAGCAAATAGTTTAGCAGTATAACCACGCCGGTTATAACAATTTTAGCCGCTCCGCCGGTGATCCCCAAGACCGGACGGCTGAATCCGTGCTTGACCAGCAGGGCCACGCCCTGTACTTCAATGACCAAGGACAGCAGCCGGGCTGCCAAGAACTCGGCAAATTCCCGCCAAAAGGCCATACTGCCCTTCCCTCCAGTACAGAACACAAAATATTTATTGGTCAGAAACGCAAACAGTACCGCCCCGCACCATCCCCAGGCATTGGCCCACTGAATCCCAACCCGGTCCACCAGAACACTGTAAAGACACACGTCAACCGCAACGGTTCCAACACCAAAGGCCGCATACAGCAGCAGTTCCCGATTCTTCTTCAACAACTGTTTCATGGCATTACGCTCCTTTGTTGGTAACATACTATATCAAAGCCCTCAAAAAGTCAAAGCAAACTATACCTCCGGGCTCTATTTAGGCGTTTTTTTCACAGAATCTTTTCCTTTTCGGAAAAATCCCCAGGTTTTGTTGTATTTAAGCTTCAAATGTGCTATTCTTATTTCAACTGTAAACTGGAGTGTGACAGATGAAAAAAGTACTTTTTTCCCTGTTTTTCATATGTATTTTCCTGGTGCCGGCTTTGGCGGATTATCAGGTGGACAGTGTGGCGGTATCCGCAGAAGTCTCCGCCAAGGGCCGCGCACAGGTTACCACCACCGTGCAGCTCACCTTTGATACCGCCACCGAACAGGTAACCATTCCCCTGGCCAACACCGATGTAAGCCGAGTCTCCGCCGGAGACTACCGGTTCTCCGTGGACGAGACAGACGATGGCACTGATGTGATCGTCAAGAATAAAGACGGATTTGTGGGAACCCAAACCTTTCTCATCACCTACACCGTTTCCTATGCCGACGACGGCGACGACGAAGCTGACACTTTTACTTTGGGCCTCCTCAGCTCCCGCTGGGCCCGGCCCATCGGTTCCTGCAGCTTTCAGGTCATTATGCCTCAGGCCTTTGAAGCCGAACCACAAATCGTCAGCGGTTACTACGGCATACTCTCTGCAGCTGATGCGGGCCTCACCGTCACGGACACCAGTTTCAGCGGCAGTGTCACCGAGCGCATGGCCTATGATTCGCTTTCTGTGGTGCTGACGCTTCCCAATCAGTATTTTGCTGTCCGCAGCACCACCATCCCCGTGATCTCCATCACCTTTTTATCGGTGGGGATGCTGGCTGTTCTGCTGCTCTGCATACTCTATTGGCGGCTCAAGCTCCGTTCCCGCAGAGTCAGCAGTTCTCCCAGGCTGTTACGTCCGGAGGGAATCCTGCCTTGTCAGCTTCCCACGGTGTTGGATGGCAGCACCTGCGATGTAGCCGCCATGATTCTCGAATGGGCCAATCTGGGGTATCTCTCCATCTCCTACGCACGAAGCGGCACCCCTGTGCTGACCCGATTGATGGTCATGGGCTCTGAACGCAGCAAGGCCGAACAGCGACTCTTTGCCCAGATCTTTGCCCAACGCAGCCGTACTGCCATTACTCCGGGCCGGTTTTCCCGGGCGGCTGCGCAATTTCGGGCAGCTTCCAACCGTTCCTTGCATCGGGTCATTTTTGATCCCAAAAGCGGCAATCCCGCGCTGGTGCAGATTCCATGTCGATTGCTGTTGGCGCTGGGCATTGGCTATATGGCCTATCAGCTGCTTCCGGAAGGCGGCGGCTTCGTGGTCCTGGCGGTACTCATTGGGCTGGTAGGTCTGTTCTATAGCCTTCAGCTTCATAATGCACTGCTGCGCTTTGCCGCACTGCGTTCCACCTCGCCGGTTTTGCTTCTCTATCTTGCCCTCATGCTTTCCCTGCTGCCCATTTCCCTGATGGCAGGCACATTCCCGGAAATTGCTGTGGGCATTGCTGCCATACTTTTTTCCAGCATCGCCACTGCGCCCGGTCCCCGGCGAAGCGCCAGAGGCGTGGACACCATGGCCCAGACAAAGGGCTGCCGCACCTTTTACCGTCAGGCTGCCTGGAAACGACTCCAGGTCTTTCAGGGAAAAAGCGCCCGTTTTTTCCAGACACAGCTGCCCAACGCCGTGGCTCTGGGTGTAGAAAAACAGTTTGCCCGGCGTTTTGAGGATCTGTCTGTCCCTGTGCCCGAATGGCTGACCGTTCCCAAAAAATCGCCTCAAACCGCTAAAAACCTTCAGCAACAGCTTGCCCCGCTTCTGCGGCAGTTACGGGAAGCTTTTCGGTAATTAATGCCAATTTTCTTGCGAATTAGCGGTATTATTCCAAAAAACGTCGGATTTTTGATGGAAATCCGGCGTTTTTTTGATTGCTTATTCTTTACATGAGAGGATCCTTGTGCTATACTATCCAAGGATTTTAGCAGTTATGTAAATCTGTCGCGTGATACAAATATCACCTCAGCGGCATACTATAGACCAAGAAGAAATAAAGATTGTGAGGGTGCAACATGGCACAATATGTGATTCACGGCGGAAATCCGCTGCACGGCACAGTCAATATCAGCGGCGCAAAAAATGCAGCCGTCGGGATTCTTCCGGCAGCACTTTTGGTAAACGGCGTCTGCCGGATCGAAAATGTGCCGGATATTTCCGATATTCAACTGTTCTTTGATATTCTTACCCGTATGGGCGCCACAGTCAAAATGATCAACAAGACCACTTTTGAGCTGGACTGTTCCTCTGTACACACCACCTCTGTCCCCCATGAGCTGGCATGCAAAATTCGGGCCTCCTACTATCTGGTTGGCGCGCTGCTGGGCCGGTTTGGCAAAGCCACTGTAGCCATGCCAGGAGGCTGCGACTTCGGTGTGCGTCCCATTGACCAGCACATCAAGGGCTTTAATGCTATGGGCGCCGACGTACAGATCATCAGCGGTGACATCGTTGCCACCACCCAGCAGCCGCTCCACGGCGGCCGAATCTATTTGGACATCGTCTCCGTGGGCGCCACCATGAACATCATGATTGCGGCAGTGTTGGCCGAGGGTACGACCATCATTGAGAACGCCGCCAAAGAACCCCATATTGTGGATCTGGCCAACTTTTTGAATGCCATGGGTGCCAACATCTCCGGTGCCGGTACCGATGTCATCAAAATTCGAGGTGTCCGGCATCTGCGGGGCGGCAGCTATTCCATCATTCCCGATCAGATCGAGGCCGGTACCTACATGGCTGCTGTTGCTGCCACCGGCGGCAGCGTACTGATCAAAAACGTTATTCCCAAGCACCTGGAGTGTATCTCCTCCAAGCTGCGGGAGATGGGGGTCCGGGTCACCGATCAGGGTGACGCTGTGCTGGTGGAATCCACCGGCCGCCTAAAGAAGGCCAAGGTCAAGACCATGCCCTATCCCGGCTTCCCCACCGATATGCAGCCGCAGATCGCTGTTTGCATGGCCCTGGCACAAGGCACCAGCGTGATCACCGAAAGCGTCTGGGATAACCGCTTCCGGTATATCGGCGAGCTGCGGCGGATGGGCGCCAATGTGCAGGTGGATGGAAAGATTGCCGTCATCGAGGGTACCCAAAAGCTTCGGGGATGCCCGGTAAAGGCCTGTGATCTTCGTGCCGGTGCCGCCATGGTCATTGCTGGTCTGGCTGCCGAAGGTACCACCACCATCAGCGACATCAAATACGTAGAACGGGGCTACGAAAATATTGTGGAGAAGCTTCAGAATCTGGGGGCCGATTTTGTCCGAGTAGAGACGCCGGAACCGCCCCTCAGTGTGATCCACGCAGGATGAGTTTTCTGTCCGGCATGAGAAAATTCTCATGCCGGATATATTTTACTTGACATTGGTGAATGTCCGCTGTATACTAAGTAAGTATTCAAAATAATTGCTTTGTTCTCGCAGATAGACGCAGATCAATGTTAGTTGATTGAAGCGTCGGTCTGCGGGTTTGTTTTTATATGGGTACAATTTTTGAACGGAGGTACTGGTTATGAATCACGGTACTGTAAAATGGTTTCACGCGGAGAAAGGCTTCGGCTTTCTCTCCAACGACGATGGCAGCGGAGATGTGTTTGTGCATTTTTCCGCCATTGCATCCAAGGGCTATCGCACGTTGGAAGCAGGTCAGCAGGTGTATTATGACACCGAGCGGGACCCCAAAAATGCCGGCCGCCTGAGAGCCGCTAATGTAACACTGACCTAAACGTCAGAGCCCGCCGGAAACCGAAGTTCGGTTTCCGGCGGGTTTTCTTTGACTGCTGCTGTTGGACAGTAGCAACATTTTTTAGATTGCTTGCCGTTTCAGCACCCGGCCCAGGCGATCCTGGACCAAAACGCCATGGTCACATGCGATTTCCCCGTTGACAAAAACATAGTCGATTCCCTCCGGCGGAAGGTCCGGCGTCTCGAATGTGGCTCTGTCCCGGATGGTCTCCGGGTCAAAGATCACCACATCGGCGTCGCTGCCTGGGGCAAGATTTCCTTTCTTCTTCAGTCCCAACCGCCTGGCCGGCAGCGCCGTCATCTTTTCCACCGCATCATAGAGGGACAAACTGCCTTCCCGTACATATTCGGCGATGAGCCGTGGGAATGTCCCTGCGGCTCTGGGATGGCCCTGCCGACTGTGCATCAGCCCGTCGCTGCAGAGCATCACCGCCGGATGGGCCATAGCCATGGCCACATCCTCCGGCTGCATCACATGGGCCACCGTGATGGTCTCCGGATAATCCCGCCGTAGAATCTCAAAGATCTCCTTGGTACACCGCTGCCCCTGGTAAGGCCCGTCGCAGAGCACGATGGCATCGTAATCGCACTGATACCGTTCCAGGAATCCCGGGTCATAGGTAGTTTCCCCGATCTGGGTGCTGAAGGCACTGTATGGATAGCAGTCAGCCATCACGTCTAGGCCATGGAGCCGAGCCTCATCCAGCTGGGCCAGCACCTGGGCCATCTGCCCATAGCCACCCATGGAGCCCAAATGGCTCACCTGCATTTTCAGGCCGTAATTCCATCCGGCCTCCAGAAATTCATCAATGGACGCGAAGATGTAGGCGGCATCGTCCCGCACATGGGCCGAAACCAACAGATGCTCCCTTTGGCAGAGCTGGGCCGTTTCCATCAGCTCCTGCCGGTTCATGCCGGGATAATAACGGATGCCATAGGAGATTCCAAAGCAGCCGGCCTCCAGCCATTGGGCCAGAACCTCTCGGACTTTCGCAATTTGCGCCCCATTCAGCGTGGCATATTTGTCCTGAAAGCCGGCAGCCTCCCGGGCAGAGCCATGGCCGGCCATCATGCAGAGATTCACCGGCAGTCCACCGGCCGCCTTTTCAAAATACACCGGTGGCGGCAGAACATTCTCTCCGCAGTTGCCTCCCAGTGCCGTGGTCACCCCCATCCGCAGCATACAGCCAAAAATGGAGTGCTCCAGATCCTGCAGCTCTTCCGCCGGCGCCTCATGCATATGAATATCCAAAAAGCCGGGGCAAACGATCTTTCCCGCAGCATCCACCCGCCGAAGATCTCCCTCCGGACATTCTCTGGTGAGCGCCGCTACCTTTCCGTCCTCCAGGATCAGATGCAAGTGGCTCTGAATGCGGTTTTCTGGGTCCAACACCAACCCATTTTCAATTACCGTGCGCACAGCCATCACTCCCGCTCCAAAATCGTACTCTCTCGCAAGAGGGCATAGGCCTTCTGGCTGATGATCTCCGCCCGCAGCTCCGCCTCTGTCTCCGGTCCTGCATACTGCTTGAGCTGCTCCTTGGGCATACCGTACTGCTGGGCCATCTGATCCCAGCAGCTTTCCACCTCGGCGTCCTCTGCTGTAAAGCCCTCCGCCTCCGCAATGGCAGACAGTACCAGCCGCAGCTGGATCCGACGTCTGGCCAGAGGATACATTTCCTTCCGCATCCCCTCCAGAGTCTTGCCCGTCTGCTGGCAGAACTGTTCGATGGTCATGCTCTTGGCGGCGATCTCCGCGGCAAACTGCTGCACACAGATTTTGGCTTCGCTCTCCACCATGGCCTCCGGCAGCTTGACCTGCGCCTCTTCCAGAACAATCTTCAGCACCTGGTCCTCGATCTCCTGATCTGCCTGTGCCTTTTTCTGCTGGGCCACCTGCTCCCGAAGCTGCTGCTTCTGCTGCTCGCTGAGGGGCTTTTGCTGCTTTTCCTGAACCTTCTTCACAGTAACCTGGAATACCGCCGGTTTTCCCGCCAACTCCGCCGCATGGTACTGTTCCGGGAAGGTCACGTGAACCTCTACCTGATCTCCGGCAGAAGCTCCCACCAGCTGCTCCTCGAAGCCGGGGATAAACTGCCCGGATCCCAACGTCAGCGCGTAATCCGTTCCGGCACCCCCCGGGAAGGCCACGCCGTCCTGATACCCGGTAAAATCGATCACCGTAATATCGCCCAACGCAGCCGGTCGTTCCACCTCCGTAGGCACCAGGTTTTGCGCCTCCACGGAACGCAGAGCCTCCTGATATTCCTCCTCCGTGGGCTCCACCTGGGGCATCTTCACCCGGATGCCCTTATAGCGCCCCAGCTGCATCTTCGGACGGAGCGCAAAGGTCAGGGTAAACTCCGCGCCGTCCTGCTCGCTGGCTTTCAGCACCGCCACCTTGGGCTCCGACGCCACCGGCAGATCCACCTGACGCATCACATCCTGATAGATTCCAGAAAACAGCTCCTGCACTGCCTCCCGCAGCAACGTTCCGGCTTCCGGGTTCTCCTCCAGTCCCTCCCGGGGAATGGAGAAGTTTTCGTCTTTCTGGTGCTTTTTATACACCCCATCAATGGCCTTGGTCACGTCCGCACCGGGTAGCGTGACCCCCACCTTGGCCATACCGTCCTCCTGGGAAAGAATTTTGATTTCCATTGTACATACTCCTTTTTAATAGCCTTTCGTTTTGTCCACTACATTGCGCAGCGGTCTACCCGCAAAATACCGCTCCAGGTTATCCTGAAAAATCTCAAAAATCACTGCGGCGTTATCCGCATCCAGATCAGAACCGGACACATGGGGCGTAATAATCACCTGTTCCATGTCCCACAGCGGGCAGTCCGGCGGCATGGGTTCTTCCTCCGCCACATCCAGCATGGCGCCGCAAATCCGTCCCTGTCGGAGCGCATCGATGAGATCCTGCTGCACAACGGTTTTACCCCGACCTGCGTTGAGAAAAATGGTTTCTGCTTCCATGGCGTCAAACACATCTTTGTCGATAAGTCCCAGGGTCTGTCCAGTCAGAGGCAGGCAGGCCGCCACAATATCTGATCCGGCCACAGCCTCTTTCAGCCGTTCCACCGGATACACCTGGTCAAAGTCCTCCCTAGGATTTCCGCTGCGGCTGACGCCCCGGACAGTGGCACCCAGACTGCGACAATACTTGGCGAAGGTTCCCCCCAGATTGCCAGTACCGAGGACCGTCACCAGACTGCCCCGCAAAAACCGCAGCGGACCCACACGCCGCCAGATCTTCTCCCGCTGCTGCCGCTGATACTCCGGCATTCTTCGGAGCAGCATCAGGCTGCCCATCAGCAGCTGTTCCGCAATGGCCGCGCCAAAGGCACCGGAGGAATTGGTCAGCACCACACCGGGGTGTGGATAGAGTTCTTCCGCCGCATACCGATCCGCACCGGCGCAGGGCAGCTGCAGCCAGCGCAGCTGCTGGGCCTGCTGCAGCTGCCCTTTGGAAAAATAGCCGCAGAGGATCTCGCAGTACGGCAGAATTGCCTCCGGCTCTGACAGTTCAGTCAAATTCGTCAGCGCATAGCCGCGAGACGCGACCAGCTCCCGGAGTAAAGCCACCTGCTCTGGAGAAAAGGGCGTCCCCATCAGCCCGATGTGCGGTATATTCTCTTTAAAATTTGTAACTTGCCTCATGATTTCCCCCATTTTCGGAAAGATAACTAATACTATAGCAGATTTTCCGTTCCACGACAACGATTGTGTTTGAAAAATGAAAAGAGATGCGCTATGATAGGGGCGCTTTTCAGAAGGGAGGAATACGGGATGGACAAGCAGCAGCTATTGACCGATGCTCTGGATGTGGGGGAAGGCCTGTTGACCCGTGGAGCCGAGGTAGGCCGGGTAGAGGATACCATTACCCGAATTTTAAAATCTGGCGGAGCGGACCGGGTGGATGTGGTAACCTGTCGCTTTGGGGATCAAACGCTGACCCAGACCCGTCGTGTCCGGGAAGCTGTTTACAACATGACAGCTCTGACCGAATTAAACAGCCTGAGCCGAGAGATCTGCGCAGGAGGCATGACCCACAGAGATATTGCCGCCAAGCTTCAGGCCATTGCCACTGCCCCAGCCTGCAGTTTTCACCGCTCCATTTTGTTCTATGCCCTGACCAGCTTTGTATTCTCCCTATTCTTTGGCGGAAGCCTCCTGGACGCCGTGCTCTCCGGGGCTATCGGTGTTTTCGTTTCATGCTCCACGCTCTTCGGCGTTTGGAGGTACCTGGTATTGCTGTCACCCTACTGTGCTCCATTGTGGGCGGCTTTATTGCCCACAGTCTCATGGGCCTGGGGGTCCCCTGCTCTGCCGACAAAATCTCCATCGGGGACATTATGCTTCTGGTCCCAGGTCTGGGCATGACCAATGCCATCCGGGATATGTTCACCGGGGATACTATTTCGGGGCTGCTTCGTTTCTCCGAAGCCCTGCTGCTGAGTCTGGCGCTGGCCTGGGGCTTTGCTCTGCCATCCCTGTTGTAAGGAGGCCACACAATGGAACTTTCCACCGCGATTCTGCAGCTATGTGCTGCTACCTTGGGCTGTTTGTGCTTTTCCGTGATCTTCAACGTCCGGGGCCGTCAGCTGCTCTTTACTACCCTGGGAGGGTTTCTCTCCTGGGCAATCTATCTCATACTACATGCCCTGGGCATGGGTATGGTCTCCTGCTATTTTCTATCCAGTGTCCTTATCACCGTCTATGCGGAGATCTGTGCTCGATACCGTCGAACTCCTGCCACGGTGTTTCTTGTCTCTGCCGCCATCCCCCTGATTCCAGGCAGCAGCCTCTATGCTACCATGGTCTACGCTGTCCATTTAAACGGTTCCATGTTCCTTCGTCAGGGGCTCAACACCCTGCTGCTCTCCGGCGCTATTTCCGCTGGGATCATCCTGGTTTCCACCGTGATGCATGCCATCAGCACCTACCAGCGGCGGCACAGGAACTGATCAATTTCCAACATCATATAAAACTATATCCGGTACTTGAAAAATGATAGCCCCACAATGAAAAAAGGACTTGTAGAAAACGCACTTTTCCTCTATAATAGAAAAAGATCACAAAAACTTAGGAGGATACAACAATGAAACATATGGAAGCCGATGTCGTCCTCGTTGGCGGCGGCATGTCCGGTCTCTGCGCGGCCACCCAGGCCCAGGAGTCTCTGAATGCCACCGGCGGCGGTTCCGTTGTGGTGTTTGAAAAATCCGGCACCATCGGCGGCGCTGCCAACATGGGCATGGCCTTCTTCGCTGTGGAATCCCAGCTTCAGAAGGAAAACATGTGCAACGACTACACCAAGGACGAAGCCTTTAACTTCTTCATGGAGTACACCCATTGGCGCTCCGACGCCAAGCTGGTTCGCCGCTGGTTCAATATGTCCGGCGACACCGTGAAGTGGATGCAGGACAAGGGCGTGGAATTCCTGGGCGTGTTCAAGTACTTCAAGAACTCCAAGGTGACCCAGCATATGGTCAAGCTCCCCGGCTCCAACAAGCCCACGGAGCGCTGCGCCTCCGTCATGATTAAGACTGTTACCGAATATGCCCGGGAGATCGGCGTAGAGTTCAACCTCAACACCCCTGTCAAGGAGCTTCTGGTGGGCTCTCAGGGACAGGCTCGGGGCGTCATCGCTGTGGGCGAGGACGGCGAGGAGATCGAGTGCCTTGCCAATGCCGTAATCGTCACCACCGGCGGTATCGGCAACAATGTAGAAATGATCGAAAAGCATATGGGCTGGAAGTGGGGCGTCGACATGTTCACCTTCCGGATTCCTGGTCTGGACGGCGATGGCATGAACATGCTGTGGAAGCTGGGCGCCAAGCAGGCTGCGGTCAACATGGAGGTCACTTACAACACCCCCGGCACCACCGACGTGTTCAAAACTCTGTCCGAGACCATGCGTCAGCCCAACCTGATGGTGAACCTGGACGGCAAGCGTTTCATCAACGAGGCCATTATGGACAACACCACCTATACCGGCAACTCTCTGCTGCTCCAGAAGAAGCACATGGGCATCTCCATCATCGACAGCACCATTGTGGACTACTACAAGGAGCACGGTCTGGACTACATCACCTATCATCACAATGTCACCAACCTGGACAACTGGGAGCGTGAGAAGGAGCTCTATTTCTCCGGCGCTCAGTCTGCCGGCGGCAACTCTGTCTTCGCCAGCGAGGACAAGGAGGTTTCCTACGGCGCTGACACCCAGGAGCACAACTTCTTCGAGTGCCAGTCCATTGAGGAGATCGCTGAAAAGACCGGCTGCAACCTGGAAAACCTCAAGAAGACCATCGAGGACTACAACGCCATGTGCAACGGCGCTCAGGCCGGCTACGACTGGCAGTTCACCAAGCCTGCCAAGTACCTCAAGCCCCTGCTGAAGGCCCCCTACTATGTGGCCAAGCACTTCCCCTCCGGCTACGGTTCCCTGGGCGGCATTCAGGTCAACGAGAACATGCAGGTTTTGGACAACGATCTGTGCCCGATGCCCGGCTTCTATGCCTGCGGCACCGACACCGCCACGGTCTTTGCGGATTCTTACTGCTTCTATCATCCCGGTTCCACCATGTCTTACGCCATCAACTCCGGCCGTATCGCCGCTATGGAGGCTGTCAAGTACATGGATTCCGATGAGTTCATCGATCCCGAAGACTAATCCTTCCTTCGCAATAACCAAATTGGGCCGCCTTCGGGCGGTCCAATTTTTCCGTCTTTGAAAGGAGTCCACTATGGAATCGTCTATTATTATACATTCCATTCCTCCGGTTTATGACCAGAACAGCCAGGTCCTTCTCTTGGGTACAATGCCCTCTCCCAAGTCCAGAGAAGCCGGTTTCTTCTACGGCCATCCCCAAAACCGCATGTGGCCGGTGCTTTCCCGGCTCTTTGGCGAAGATGTACCTGCTAGTACGGAGGATCGCCGTACCTTTCTTTTGCGGCATCATATCGCCATGTGGGATGTGCTGGCCTCCTGTGCCATTCGTGGCGCTGACGACAGCTCCATCCGGAATCCGGTCCCCAACGATCTACGTCCCATTTTGGAAGCAGCCCCCATCGCCGCCATCTTTACCACCGGTAAAAAAGCTTATTCGCTCTATCGCCGGCACATCCTTCCCACCACAGGCCGTGAGGCTCTTTGCCTTCCCTCCACCTCTCCCGCCAATTGCAGATACGAAACTATAGATACCCTGACAGAAGCATACAAGATTATTCTTCCCTACCTCCACACACAGTGAATTATCATTTTTTGACTTGGAGTTTCATTTTCATACTCTCTTTCATATTTGATACCTTCCGATGGAATTTGATGCTTGCGAGGCCGTTTAATTCTCCATAAAATTGAAATATGAGTCCTGTCGCTCAAGCATTTCAAGTTGAAAGGAGTGTATCTATGAAAAAGAACTCCCGTATATTGGCCAGTCGTCTGGCTTTGACGCTGCTGTTTGGCCTGATGGCTGCATGCGGTACTGAGACGGCATCCTCTGCTGAATCAGCTCCAGAAGCCTCCACAGAGCAGGCAGCAGCATCAGAAGCTCCTGCGGAAACCACAGAAGAAGCAGTTCCTGCCTCTACAGTCGAGACGTCTACTGAGGAAGGATCTGCCGCAGAACCTGCTTCTCCAACATCTTGGCCGGAAAATCCTCTGGGTAATGTGGAACTTCCGCTGACTGACGAACCCGTCACAGTGACCATGTGGATGGGCGTTAACCCCAATGTTTTGAAAATCACCGAGGATATCGGCAACGACTGTGCGCTTTGGAACGAGCTTGCCACCCGCACCGGCGTGAATCTGGTGTTTACCGTGGTGAACCCCGATACCGAATCCGAGAAATTTAATCTGATGGTGGCCTCCGATGATCTCACTGACATCATCTCCAACGCCACAACCCTGTATACCAACGGCGGCGAGGCTGCTATCGCTGACGAGGTTCTGATTGACCATCTGCCCTATCTCACAGAAGAACTAACGCCTCAGATCTGCAAGCTGATGGAAGCTTATCCGGACGCAGTACCTGATGCTCTGACAGACAGCGGCTGGCTGGCCGGTATGCCCCAGCTCAGTATGCAGACTGAAACCACCCAGGCCTTTGGTCCCCTGATCCGGCAGGACTGGCTGGATGAACTGGGTCTGGAGACCCCCGAGACCTATGACGAGCTTCATGACGTGCTGGTGGCCTTCAAAGATCAGAAGGGCGCTGACGCAGCTTTGGCGCTGAACTATGCTGCCACCGGCATCAACAACGGTCTGGTACAGGGCTATGGCATCAACGGCCTTGTGGCCGACGCCGCCATGAGTGAGCCCTACTATCAGATAGACGATCAGCTGATGTACGGGCCCATTCAGCCCGAATTTAAGGAATACCTCACCATGGTCCACGACTGGTATCAGGAGGGTCTGATCTGGCAGGACTTCATGTCCTATCCCGATTTCCAGAATCCCCCCACCGACATCATTCTGGCGGACCGCTGCGGCGTATTCTACGGTGAGGTCACCTACATTGCCACCCTGCAGAATTCCTCCAACAACAAGAATTTCAACCTGGTGGCGCTGCCGGACTTCGTGCAGAACCCCGGTGATACCATTCCCTTCAAAGAGGAACGCAGCTACACCGCTTCCACGCCCTGGTCTATCTCCACCCAGTGCGAGTGTCCGGAACTGCTGATGCAGTGGTGCAATTATATGTACACTGACGAGGGTGCACTCCTCTGCAACTATGGTATCGAAGGCGAAAGCTTTAACTTTGACGAAAACAACGTCCCTGTGTTTACCGATCTGATTCTCAACAACCCCGACATGTCCACCACCGTGGCCCTGTTCATGTACTGCATGGATCGCGGCCCCTTCTACCGGGACGAGACCCGGGAGCAGTCCGGCTATACTCCCGCCCAGAAGGAAGCCAGCGATATCTGGACCAGTAACCTGTCTGTGGGTCGTGGCATTGGCAGCACCATGCTGAACACCGAGGAATCCGATCAGGTCAACCAGTTCTATGGCGACATCAAGACCTACATCGAGCAGTCTGTGCTGGAATTTGTCATCGGCAACCGGGATCTGTCCGAGTTCGACGACTATGTACAGCATATCAAAGACATGGGCATCGACGAGGTCACTGCCTGCTATCAAGCTGCCTATGAGCGTTATCTCAACGGTGAGACCA